>CAWBIS010000234.1:0-12903 GCA_963788485.1 Terriglobia bacterium | reverse complement strand
TCTGGTAATACCCGGAGTGGACTTCATCGCGGGTCTCGACGTGAACTTGTTCTGATTCCTCAGATCTCCATGATCACCGGCATGATCATCGGGCGCCGCTCGGCCTGGCGGTGAATGTAACGCTTCAAATCCTGGCGAATCTTCTCTTTCATCACCCCGACGTCCATCTTCTCTTCGGCGCTCGACCCCTCCAGCGTTTTGACTACTACCTCGCGCGCGGAGCGCATGAAGTCCGTATCGGCCTCGAGCCCGAAGCCACGGCTCACCAGTTCCGGCACGGATTCGATCTTGCCCGTGTGCTTGTTGATGGCGATGATCGGAAGCACGATGCCGTCTTCCGAGATCAGCCGCCGGTCGCGAATCACCATATCGCCGACGACTTCGCCCACCGCGCCGGAATCGATGCAAATCCGGCCCACCGTGACCCGGCCGGCTTTCCTTGCGCCCGCCTGGTCGAGTTCCAGAATGTCGCCGGTCTCGCAGATGAACGTCTCCTGCAACCCCACGTGGTGCAGGTGCTCGGCCAGCCTCGCATGCTTGGCCAGTTGCCGGTATTCCCCGTGGATGGGAACGAAATAGCGCGGACGCACCAGATTCAGTACCAGCCGCAGTTCCTCACTCGACCCGTGTCCGGAGACGTGCAGCGGCGGGTTCATATTGCCATAAAGCACGTCCGCGCCCCGCTTCGAAAGGTGGTCGATCATGCGGAAGATGGTCTTTTCATTGCCGGGGATGATGCGCGAACTGAGCACCACCATGTCGCCGGGCGTAATCGAGAGGTTCTTGTGGTTATCCACCGCGAGACGCGACAGCGCCGACATCGGTTCGCCCTGCGTGCCCGAAATCAGCACCGTCACCTTTGACGGTTTCGCGGCCATCACGTCCTGCGGGCGAATCAGGATGTTGTCCGGAATCTCCAGGAAGCCGTGGTTATGGGCAATCTCGGTCACCGCGATCATGCTGCGGCCTACCAGCGCGACCTTGCGGCCGAACTCTTCCGACAGATTGATGATCTGCTGCAGCCTGTGGATCGACGAGCTGAAACAGGAAACGAATAGCCGGCTGTCGGAGCGGTTGAACACGTCTTCGAGACGGGGACGCACGGCTCGCTCGGAATCCGAATATCCGGGCCGGTCGGCATTGGTCGAATCCGACAGCAGCAGCAATACACCGCGCTTGCCGTAATCGGCGAGCGTATGCAGATCGAAGAGCTCGTTATCGGTGGGCGTGGGGTCGACTTTGAAATCGCCCGTATGGATCACGACGCCCAGCGGGGTGGTGATCGCCAGCGCCACGCAGCTCACGATGGAATGCGTCACATGCACGAATTCGACCTTGAAAGGGCCGATCTCGACAATGTCCTTCGGCTTGACGGCGCGAAGGTTCGGTTCCTCTTCCACCTCGTACTCTTCGAGGCGCCGCTCGACCAGGGAAAGGGTGAACGCGGTCCCGTAGACGGGCACATTGAACTCGGCGAGGAAGAAGGCGACGGCGCCGATATGGTCTTCATGCCCGTGGGTGAGCAACAGCGCGCGCACATGCTGACGGTGTTCTTTGAGGAACGTCAGATCGGGCGTGACGATGTCGACTCCCAGCAGTTCCGCCTCGGGGAACATCATGCCGGCGTCAATGACGACGATATCGTCGCCGTAGCGCATCGCCATCATGTGCATCCCGAATTCGCCCAGTCCGCCCAGCGGGATGACCTGTAGTTTTTTATCTGACATTTGGATGAAGGTAAATCAAATTCTAGCGTTCGGAAACCGTTCGAGGCGATACGCATCCAATGAAACTATGTCTACAGCTACAAACGCCGCTCCTGCCGGCCTGCACGAATTGATTCGCACCAGATGGAGTCCCAGAGAGTTTTCCAGCCGTCCCGTGGAGCCCGCGAAGCTCCGCGGTCTCTTTGAAGCCGCTCGCTGGGCGGCCTCCTGTTTCAACGAACAGCCATGGCGTTATATCGTCGCCACCAAAGCCGATCCCGAGGCGTTTGCGAAAGTCCTTGGGCTGCTGATGGAAAAGAATCAGCAGTGGGCGAAGACCGCCTGGGCGCTCGGTTTTTCGGCGGGCAAGAAAACGTTCAGCCACAACGGCGCGCCGAACCGGTTCGGGCTGCACGATACCGGAGCAGCCACGGCCAACCTGGCCACCGAGGCCACGGCGCTGGGACTGCACGTGCATTTCATGGGCGGATTCGATGCCCAGCGCGCACGCACCGAGTTTCACGTCCCGGATGACTTCGAGATCGGGCCGGCTTTCGCCGTCGGGTATATCGATGGGCCGTCAACTCCCCCCGTACAACGCACGCGCAAGGCCTTTGAGGAGCTCGTGTTCTCCGGCGACTGGGGAGGACCCGCTTCCCTGGGCGATTGAAGCAAAGTTGGTTTTACTCCGCACGATTTCATCTTCCGCCTGGTCTGAACATCACTGTCACAGGGGCCGATCTTCGTCATACTGAGGAACGAATTGCAGTAAACCGAATTGCAGTAGCAGTGAACGAAGACCGGCCCGGGCAACAGCTGATGCCCAGCGCGAAGCATGGACTTAAGCGTCTTTAATCCGGCGTCCCCGCAAGCGTCGGAGCTTCTTCGTCTCTGGAACGAATGCCTCTGGGTCTGCGCCTTCCTTCTGTTCGTTGTCACCGGTTCGATCGTCTGGATTCTGATCCGGTTCCGGCGCCGCGACGATCGCGAACCGGCCCAGACGACTGGGAACATCCGGCTCGAGGTTCTGTGGACAGCCGTGCCGATCCTGCTGGTGACGGGGTTGTTCGTTTTGAGCGTGGTGACCGCGCAGGCTGTCGATAAGCCTGTCGCGCGTCCACCGGACATCGTGGTGACGGGCCATCAGTGGTGGTGGGAGGTACAGTACCCCGCAACCGGTGTCATCACGGCGAATGAAGTGCACGTTCCGGTTGGCCGCAATACGCTCATCGCCGTCGATTCGGCCGACGTGATCCACGATTTCTGGGTACCGCGGCTTGGCCGCAAGATCGACGCGTTTCCGGGCTTCCGCAATTTCATCTGGATCAACGCCGCGCAGGCGGGCGAGTACAACGGATTCTGCGCCGAATTCTGCGGCGCGCAGCATGCCTGGATGCGGTTTCGCGTGATTGCCGAATCGCCTGCGGATTACGAACGGTGGCTCGCCGCCCAGGCTACACCGGCGCTTCCGGCGTATGGCGGCGAAGCTCTGACCGGCGAGACGCGATTCAAGCAACTCACCTGTATCAACTGTCACAACATCAGCGGCATCAACCGGCAGAAGCAGTTCGGCCCGGATCTGACGCACGTGGCCAGCCGTGAGATGCTGGCCGCCGAGCGCCTCCGAAACACGCCTGAAAACCTGCGGAACTGGCTGCATCAACCGAATATCCTCAAGCCGGATTGCTACATGCCCAATCTTGCGCTTTCCGGCGATGACCTGACCAGCCTCACCGCTTTCCTGGAGACGCTGAAATGAGCGACACACCTTTCCTGCCGGGCCTGATCGAAGACGCTCCACAGGCGCACAGTCAGAGCACATGGCTTGAATGGATCTCGACCGTGGATCACAAGCGCATCGGCCTGCTCTATCTCTTCACCACGCTTTTTTTCTTCTGCGTGGGAGGAATCGAAGCCCTGCTTATGCGCATTCAGCTCGCCTGGCCGGGCAACACGTTCCTCAGCCCGGATGAGTACAACCAGATCTTCACCATGCACGGCACCACAATGATTTTTCTGGTCGTGGTCCCTGTGCTGCTGGGCCTCGCCAATTACCTGACCCCGCTGATGATCGGCGCGAGCGATATGGCGCTGCCGCGCCTCAACGCATTCAGCTTCTGGGTGTTTCTTTTCGGCGGAATTCTCCTCTATTTCAGCTTCGCCAACGGCCAGGCGCCCAACGCCGGATGGTTCAGCTACGCGCCTTTGAGCGAGAACAGCTATTCGGTTCGCACCGGGCTCGATTACTGGGCGCTCGCGCTGCTCGGCATCGGGGTCGGAACCATCGCCACGGCCATCAATTTGATCGTCACTATCGTGACGCTGCGAACGGAAGGAATGACTATGCGCAGGCTCCCACTTTTCGTCTGGATGGTTCTGGTCAATTCCTTCCTTATCATCTTTGCCCTGCCCGCACTGAACGCGTCGCTGGTGATGCTGCTGGTGGATCGCCAGTTGAACGCGCACTTTTTCACCCATATCGGCGGCGGGTCGCCGGTGCTCTGGCAACACTATTTCTGGTCGTTCGGGCACCCCGAGGTCTACATCATGGTGCTGCCCGCGTTCGGCATCATCTCCGAAGTGATACCGGTGTTTTCCCGGAAGCCGATCTTCGGCTACGGTTTCGTCGCCGCATCTACGGTTGCCATCGCGCTGCTGAGCGTCGGCGTCTGGGCGCATCATATGTTTGCGGTCGGACTCGGCCACGCCTGGGAATACGCGTTCGGGGCTTCCAGCCTGTTGATCGCCGTACCCACGGGAGTCAAGATTTTCAACTGGATCGCGACTATGTGGGGCGGCTCGATTCGCTTCACCACGTCCATGCTGTTCGCTGTCGCCTTCCTGTTCACCTTCACGATCGGCGGTCTGAGCGGCGTCACCTTCGCTGCGGTTCCCATCGACTGGCAGGTCACCGATACCTATTACGTCGTCGCCCACATGCATTACGTGCTGTTTGGCGGAACGCTGTTCGCCGTGATGGCCGGGATTTACTACTGGTTCCCGAAAATGAGCGGACGCATGCTCTCAGAACGATGGGGCGTGGCGAACTTCTGGCTGATGTTCGTCGGTTTCAATATGACGTTTTTCGTCCAGCACATCCTCGGCCTCGCCGGGATGCCGCGTCGGGTCTACACTTACGCCGACTTTCCGGGCTGGGCCATCATGAATCTCATTTCGACGATCGGCGCGTTTGTGCTAGGGATTTCCGTCCTGGTTCTTCTGGCTAACATCTGGCGCAGCCTGCATACGGGAGAGCCCGCGGGCGATAATCCCTGGAATGCGTGGACCCTCGAATGGGCCACCACTTCGCCGCCGCCCGAGCATAACTTCGACGCTGTACCGCCGGTTCGCGGACGCCGGCCGCTGTGGGATCTGGCCCACCCGAAGGAGATAAAGGCGTGAACCCGGCATCCAGAGCGCGCATCGCCATGGGCGTGTTCATTGCGTCCGAAGCGATTTTCTTCGCCTTTCTCATCGCCGCATATATTTACTTTGGCGCCGCCACCGTGACCGGTCCGAGAGCGAGCAACAGCCTCGACCCGCCGCGTACCTTGATCTTCACTCTCTGCCTGCTCGGGAGCAGCGGGACTCTCTGGTTCGCCGAACGCCGCCTTTCCGCCGGATCGCGCAACGGCTTTCGTATCTGGCTCGGGGCCACCATCGCGCTGGGCATAGTGTTCATCGCCGGACAGGCCATGGAGTACATCGGTCTGATCCGGAAAAGCGTCACTCCCGCGCGTAATCTTTTTGGCGCGACTTTTTTCACGCTCACCGGATTTCACGGCTTTCACGTGATTTGCGGATTGATCTCCCTGGCCGTTATTTTCACGCTGGCGGCCAGGGGAGATTTCAGCCCGAAGGTCGCCACGGGAGCCTCCGCCATTTCGCTCTACTGGCACTTCGTGGATGTCGTATGGATCGTCATCTTCAGCCTGATTTATCTGCGGGTGTGGCTATGATGGCGTCCTATCCGTTCAGCGTGCACATGGCGACGCACATCACGATGGTGCTGATTGTCCCGGCGCTCGTGATGCTGGGGTTGCCCGAATCGGTCGCGCGCTGGGTAGCTCGATTCCGTTGTCCGGCCGCGCTGTCCTGGTGCGCCGGGGTGGGCGCAATGGCCTTCTGGCATATCCCGGCAATTTTCGACGCGGCGGCTGCCCATCCCGCGCTCCACATGACCGAGCTGATGTCGCTGGTGGCGGCGGGCATCGTCTTTTGGTGGCCGATCCTGTCGCCGTTGAAAAGTCAGCGGATGCAGCCGGTGCCGCAAAGCGTCGTTTACCTCGTCTCGGCATGCTTCGCCTGCACGGCCATGGGCATCCTGATCACCTTCTCGCCGGTGCTGCGCTATCCCACATCCGGCGGCCTGAAGGACCAGCAGATCGGCGGCCTGCTGATGTGGGTCCCCGGATGCCTGATTTATCTGACCGCCGTCATGGGGATGTTCGCCCGTTGGTACCTCGACGAATCGGAGGCGCAATGGACGTAGAAGGCAGGCCGCTTCCGCCGGGCTGGAAAAAACCTCTGCCGCAGCGCCTGCCGCGGCCCACCTTCTGGCCCGCAATGCTCGCGCTCGGAATCAACCTTATCCTGCTCGGTCCGGTGACGCAGATTCTCGTGAGCGCGGCAGGGCTGACGTTGTCGGCCGGCGCCCTCGCCGGATGGATCGGAGAAATCTTCCATGAATGACTCGGAACAGATCTCGCCCGAACGACGGAAATGGCTCGCCAAAGTCAGTCTCTGGCTGGCGGGAGCGGGCGCGGTTCTGGTGGCCGGTCCGGTGGGAGCGTTTCTCATCGGCCCTCTTGCCGAACGCGTCCGGCGTCAATGGCGGGATGTCGGATCGGCCGGCGGTTTCGAGAAAGGCAAAACCGTCGAAGTGAAATTCGAGGACGCCTCCTCCGTTCCCTGGGCGGGAGTCACGGGCCAGACGGCTGCCTGGCTCCGCTATAACGACGACGGCAAATTCACCGCCTTCTCCATTAACTGCACTCACCTCGGATGCCCGGTGCGCTGGATCGCCCAGGCCGACCTGTTCATGTGCCCCTGTCACGGCGGCGTCTACTACAAAGACGGCACTGTCGCCGCCGGTCCGCCGCCCAAGGCTTTGACGCAATACCCCGTGCGGGTCCAGAACGGGCAGGTCCAGATTCTGACCACTCCTACGCCGATCACCTGAGCCACCATGTCCCTTCCCGGATCCGGCCTGCTCCGAAAAGCCTGGCAATGGTTCGATGATCGCTCCGGCATTTCCAAGATGCTGGGGCCGATCATGAAACACCCGGTCCCGCCCACGGGCTGGATGTATGTTTTTGGCAGCGCGACTTTGTTCGCGTTCGCCATTCAGGTGCTCACCGGAATCGCTCTCGCGACCGGGTATGTATCGAGCGCCGCCCAGGCTTACGATTCGCTCAAATGGATCACCGACCGGGCGTTCATGGGCCATTTGCTGCGCGGAATGCATTACTTCGGCGCTTCCGCCATGGTGCTGATGGTGGGCATTCACATGATTCGGACCTTTCTGACGGGTTCTTACAAATTCCCGCGCGAACTGAATTGGGTCGTGGGGGTGCTGCTGCTCCTGCTGACGCTGCTGATGGGCTTTACCGGCCAACTGCTGCGGTGGGACCAGAATGGGGTCTGGTCGACCATTGTGGCCGCCGAGCAGGCCGGGCGCGTTCCGTTCATCGGCCATGCCATCGCCCGTTTCATCCTGGGCGGCCAGACGGTGGGCGGCGCTACCCTGAGCCGGTTCTTCGCCTACCACGTGTTCTTTGTTCCGGCGCTGATTTTCGCCATGGTCGGGCTGCACCTCACGCTGGTCCTCAGACACGGCATTTCGGAAAGGCCGGACCCGGCGCGGCCGGTGGATCCCAAAACTTACCGCGCCTGGTACCAGGCGATGCTGGAACGCGAAGGCGTTCCTTTCTGGCCGGACGCGGCGTGGCGCGATGTCGTATTCGGAGTCTTCGTCGTCGCCAGCGTGGTGTTCCTGGCCTGGCGCTTCGGGCCGCCTGCGCTATCGGACCCGCCGGATCCCACGATTATTCAGGCATACCCGCGGCCGGACTGGTACCTGCTGTGGTATTTCGCGGTACTCGCCCAGCTGCCGCATGGCACGGAAACGTACGTCATTGTGGGCGCGCCGCTGGCAGCCGGGATCTGTTTGTTTATTCTTCCGCTCGTTTTCAACAGCGGCCAACGCGCTCCTTTGCGCCGCCCCTGGGCGCTGGCAAGCGTGCTGATCATTGTGGCGGGGGTCGGATCCCTGTGGATTGAAGGCGAACGCTCGCCGTGGTCTCCCGATTTCAACGCGCGCAACCTGACGCCGATGCAGGTGCATTCTTCGAACCCGCAAGTCATTGAAGGCGCGAAGTTTTTCCATGACCGTGGGTGTGAATACTGCCACACGGTGGCCGGAAGCGGCGGCAAGCGCGGACCGGATCTGACGTCGATCGCCGAGCGGCTCACGGAACAGCAGATCACCCTGCGAATTCTCAACGGAGGCTACAATA
The DNA here is from genome assembly GCA_963788485.1 of Terriglobia bacterium. Lineage (GTDB taxonomy): Bacteria > Acidobacteriota > Terriglobia > Bryobacterales > Bryobacteraceae > BOG-234. The sequence goes on along the minus strand of CAWBIS010000234.1, from coordinate 4,679 downwards.
TGCCCGCTTTCGCCAGCAGCCTGAAGCCGGGCGACCTGTCGGCGCTGGTGGCGTTCCTCGAAAGCCGGACGAATCAGTGAGCCGGATTGGCCCTGTTCGCGCACAGACGCCTTGCAAGAGGCCGAATGGCTTCGAGAAATAGCGGAATAGCGGCAGCGCAGATTGCCGGCGCGAGAGGCCCGGAAAATACTGAAGCCCACCTCGATTTGAGGTGGGCTTCCGCTCACTCCGCCGGAGCGGGTGAATTCGAGGGAGAATCAGTTTCGACGGCTTCGCAACCGCCAAAAACTTAGTGATTGAATCTTAAATTTTTGGCCGGTCTGCGTCAAGTGGAAATCCGAAGTAAGTTATCCACAGGGTAAATTTCTGATTTAACAACTCGTTATAAACCCTGTTGATAAGTCTTGACATTTGCCCCAATCGCGTGGTTTCGCTCCCCCGGCCCAATGAAAACCTTCCTAATAGTTACTATTCAGGGGAGTTAGCGGATGCTCAAGGGCCTTCAGGGACGCCCCGAGAGGTGCAGTGAAATCATGTTGTCACCCTCACCGGACGCACCCGCGCGGCGAAACAGAATGCGGATTCCGCCCACCACCAACCCGGAAAGGACACAGAATCCGGCGAGCACCAGACACAGGATGAAGATATTGAGGAAGAGGTTCGCGGGATTGTCTTTGAGGGTTGGAACATGTTCCGGCACAGTGACTTCCGCCTGATACCTCACCTGAGACAAGAGGCGTTCCGCGGCATCGGCGTCCACTGGATTCAGCGCCACGGCGACCAATGGGCCGGTCCGCTTCACGATCGCTTTCGGGATCTGCTCGAAGTGGGCCAGGCGGTCGCGCGCCATCTCCATGGTGGGGTAGTTGAATACTACGATAGAGGTTTCCTTGCCGGGAGCGCCGTACTTCGCCAATTCGGCTTCCGGGTTGAAGTGAAAAGCGGCGGTACTGGGAGAAATCGATGGGACGAACTGCGCCAGGCTGTCGGGCCCGGTGATGTAGCGCTCGGAGTTGGAAACGGCCCCGGCGGGAAGATACTTTTGCAGATCGGGAATCCGGCCCTGGGCATAATTCGGGACGGCGCCGACAATATGATTCAGTTCTTCAGGTTTTGGCTTGTAACCATTGAAAACAAATAAATAATTTCCAACGGCAACAATCTCTTCGTTGGCGTCTTCGGCACCCAGCCCAGTCACGCTGACCGGCCTCGAATCGGCCGGCTTAGCCTGCTCGAATGCCGCGAAGGCGCCAGTGGCATCGGCGAACCGATAAGCCGCAATATTGTACTTCCGGCTGCCGGATGTGTAGGGTGCGCTTTCCGAGTCTTCGAGGCCGTATTCGTGCCAAACCTTCTGATCGGGAACGGCAGCCGGGGACGCGGCGCCTTTCATCCACTCGCCGATAGTGTCGGGGAGTATCGCGGCGCTCGCGCCGCTTACCACGACCAGCAGAAAAGGCAACGCGAGGATCTTCATGCGCCGTGGCACTTCTTGTATTTTTTGCCGCTGCCGCAGGGGCACGGATCGTTGCGCCCGACTTTGGGTCCGCCGTTCGCGACCGTCTTGCTCGCCGTCGTGGACCCGTTGGCCCCGGCGAACTGCAATTCCTTCAGCTCCTTTTCGTGCTGTTTCTGGATGCCGCGGGTCATATCCTGGACGGCGCTTTGAGCGGCCATGCGCTGCTGCTCTTCGAGCGCTTTCTGCGTCTCGATGCGTTTGCGCTCGACTTCCTGCTCGTCCTCTTCGTACTCGGAGTCTTCGTTGGCGAACGGAAGCGATCCCGGATTCTGCTCGAACCTGAGGAAATACAAATAGCGAACCGTCTCGTCTTCGATCCGGTCCATCATGTCCTGAAAGAGCGTGTACGACTCTTTCTTGTACTCGACCAGAGGGTCCTTCTGGCCGTAGCCGCGCAGGCCAATGCCCTCTTTCAGGTGGTCCATCGAGAGCAGGTGGTCTTTCCACTGATCGTCGATGACGTGGAGCATGATATTGCGCTCGGCCTCGCGCATCAGCGAAGCGCCGACCAGGTTCTCTTTGGCCTGATAAGCCGCCTGCGCGCGCTCGTACAGCTCGGCTTCGATCTGGCCGGCGTTCAATCCGGTCAGATCCGCCGGATTGACGCGCACGCCGAACTGGGTCAGCATATCGGTCTGCAGGCCGGCGATATCGTAGTTGTCGGCGTGCGCGTTGGCGGGGCAGCGGACGTCAACCATACCGCCCACGACGCCCTTCGTCATTTCGAGCACGCGCTCTTTTTGGTCGACGCCTTCGAGCAGCTGCCGGCGCATGCCATAGACGGCCTGGCGCTGCTTGTTCATTACGTCGTCGTATTCGAGCAGGTGTTTGCGCGATTCGAAGTTCTGCGCCTCGACCGCCTTTTGCGCCGCCGCGATGCGCTTCGTGATCAGCTTCGACTCGATCGGCACATCCTCTTCCATGCCGAGCCGCAGCATGAGATTCTGCATGCGCTCGCCACCAAAGATACGCAGCAGATCGTCCTGCAGCGAAAGGAAGAAACGGGAGCTTCCGGGGTCGCCCTGGCGGCCGGCTCGTCCGCGAAGCTGGTTGTCGATACGGCGCGAATCGTGGCGTTCGGTGCCCACGATGTGCAATCCGCCGAGGGCCACAACCTCGTCGTGCTCGACGGCGCAAGCGGCTTTGACTTCCGCGAGCGTCCGTTCCCAGTCGGCTTTGTACTCTTCGCGATCGGGATCCTTGCCCTGCTTGCGCATCGCGTCCTGCGCCATCGCTTCCGGATTTCCGCCCAGCAGAATATCCGTACCGCGGCCGGCCATGTTGGTGGAAACGGTGACGGAACCTTTCCGGCCCGCCTGGGCTACGATATGCGCTTCGCGCTCGTGATTCTTGGCGTTCAGGACCTCGTGGCGCACGCCCTGCTTCTTGAGCAGATTCGACAGCCGTTCCGACTTTTCAACGGAAATTGTACCGACGAGGACCGGCTGGCCGCGTCCCTGGAACTCCTTGATCTCTTTGGCTGCGTTACGGAATTTCTCGTCTTCCGTACGATAAACGATGTCCTGATTCTCGACGCGAATCAAGGGCCGGTTCGTCGGAATGACCGTGACTTCAAGCTTGTAGATTTTTTCGAACTCGGCCGCTTCCGTTTCCGCGGTACCGGTCATGCCAGCCAGCTTCTTGTACATACGGAAGTAGTTCTGGAAGGTGATGGTGGCGAGCGTCTGATTTTCCCGCTCGATCTTGACGCCTTCCTTGGCTTCAACGGCCTGATGGAGTCCGTCGCTCCAGCGCCGCCCCGGCATCAGGCGGCCGGTGAACTCGTCGACGATGATTACCTCGCCGTCCTTAACGACGTAATCCTTGTCCTTCTGGAAGATGGCGTGGGCTTTGAGCGCCTGCTGGATGTGGTGGTTCCACTCGACGTTCTGCGGCTCGTACATATTGCCGATACCGAGCAGTTTCTCGACGTGCAGCACGCCTTCCTCGGTCAGAGCGGAAGACCGATGCTTCTCGTCGATGGTGTAATCGCCGGTGGTGTACTTCTCACCCGGCTCCTTGCCTTCGATAACCTCGCCGCGCTGAAGATGGGGGATAACCTTGTTGGCTTTGTAGTACTTGTCGGTCGATTCCTCGCTTGGGCCGGAAATGATCAGCGGCGTACGCGCTTCGTCGATCAGGATGGAATCGACCTCGTCGACAATGGCGAAGTTATGCCCGCGCTGCACGCAGTTCTGGATGTTGAACTTCATGTTGTCGCGCAGGTAATCGAAGCCGAATTCGTTGTTGGTCCCGTAGGTGATGTCGGCGCCGTAGTTTTCCTGCCGCTGGCGGTCGTCAAGGTCGTGCACGATGATGCCGACCCGCAGGCCGAGGAAGCGGTGGATGCGGCCCATCCAGTCCGAGTCGCGCGTGGCTAGGTAATCGTTGACCGTGATGATGTGAACGCCCTTGCCTTCGAGCGCATTGAGATAGGAGGGAGCGGTAGCGACGAGCGTTTTGCCTTCGCCGGTCTTCATTTCGGCGATGCGGCCCTTGTGCAGCACCATGCCGCCGATCAACTGGACATCGAAATGCCGCATGTTGAGAACGCGGCGGCTGGTCTCGCGGACCACGGCGAAGGCCTCAATCAGAAGATCGTCGAGGGAGGCGCCGCGGGCCAGTTTTTCCTTGAATTCAATCGTTTTCGCCGCCAGATCGATGTCTGAGAGCTTTTGCATCGAGGGCTCGAGATCGTTGATTGCGGCGATGGTGGGACGCATCGCCTTGACCTCGCGCTCGTTTCGTGTGCCGAAGATTTTGGCTAATACTACGTCGACCATAGAGAGATTCGCTTCTATTTTAACGCGAGACGGCGAATGGCTAATGACAAAGACGCGCGCGCGGGCGCACTTGTTCCGTCAGGAGGTTGGGACGCCGGTATGGCGCCAGATCTGAATTTTACCGCAGACGAGGCCGCGGGAGCGGCCGTGCCGGAAGCGCGCGGAGATCGCCGTACCAGCAGGCCGCCGTCACTCCGCCGTCCATAAGGAAGTCGCAGCCAGCAATTGACCTCCTGGGCCATGACCCGCATCCATTTAAGTCAAATCCAGGACCTGAATCTCCGGTTCGCTCGCGTCAAAAAGCACCGCAGAAGCGACGGGATGCCTGCTCCAGCAGAATGCCAGCAGATTGGCCGACGCGATGAAGAACCACATTG
>CAWBIS010000233.1:0-5410 GCA_963788485.1 Terriglobia bacterium | reverse complement strand
CCACGACGACGGCTATCAGCACCGACACCACACCGGTCGAGAAGAGCGCAATCTATCGCATCAATGCAGATAATACGGTCGACACGCTGTGGAGTTCGAAGGAAGAGAACGTTTACGATATTCTGCCGTCGCAGGATGGGCAGGTTTACTTCACGACGGACGATAGCGGGCGCATCTATCGCCTTTCCCGCGACAGTAAATTGACGCTGGTGGCGCAGACGAATGAGGCGCAGGCGACGCGCCTGCTGCAGTGGCAGGGCTCCATGCTGGCGGCCACGGGCAACATGGGGAAGATTTACCGGCTGGGCGCATCCGGCAACAGCGGAACTTATCAATCGCCCGTGTTCGACGCTGGCGCAGTGGCGAAATGGGGCAAGCTGCGATGGCAGGGCGATAAAGGCGCGGGCACGATCGCGCTGCGCACGCGCAGCGGCAACAGCATCCGCCCCGATGCCACCTGGAGCGACTGGTCCGATCCGCTGGCTGACGCCGGGGGCGAACAGATCGCGAGCCCGAATGCGCGGTTTTTGCAATACGAGGCAAAGCTTTCCGGCACGGGCGCGACGATCGAGAACGTGAGCGCGGCTTACCTGCCGCAGAACAATCCACCGGTGGTGCATTCGGTGACGGTGCTGACCACGGTGACTCCAGCCGCTGCGGGCAATGCACAGAAGGCCGGGTCGTCTGCCAGCTCAGCGACAACTCCATACACCGTGACTGTGACGGATACCGGGGATGCCACGCCGGTTACTTCCACCGGAACTCCCACCCAGACGTTGTCGCGCGCATCCCAGCAACAGTTGCTGATCTCATGGCAGGCGGACGATCCGGATGGCGACAAGCTTGCGTACGAAGTCGATTTTCGCGGCGAAGGCGAGCGCGAATGGAAGCCGCTGAAGAAGGATCTGCACGACAGTAACCTGACGCTCGATGGCGACGCGCTGGCGGATGGCCGCTATTACTTCAAAGTGATCGCGTCGGATCGCGAATCGAATGCGCCCGCGGCGGCAAAGCAGGCCGACCTGGTCAGTTCGCCGGTGCTGATCGATAACACGCCGCCGGTGGTGAAGATTCAGTCCGCCCGGCGCGTGGGTGCGGGAGCGGATATCAGCTTCGAGGCGCAGGACGGCGCTTCGGCGTTGCGCCGTGCCGAATATTCGATCGATGCGGGATCGTGGACTCCCGTCCCGCCGGTCGACGGGATATTGGATTCGCCTTCGGAGCAGTTCCGGCTGCACGTCGATAGTATGCCGGCGGGCGAACATCTGCTGGTGGTGCGTGTCGCCGACAGCGGCGGCAACACCGGCCTCGCAAAGGTTATCCTGCACTGAAAACCAAAACGCTCGAACGCGTCATTTCCAAGGCAGGCATCGGCTCGCGCACACAGGCGCGCAGCTGGATTCATGCAGGGCGTGTACGCGTCAACGGGAACGTTGTAGAAGACCCGGACCGGTGGATCGATTTCGACCGGGACCGCATTCTGTTCGACGACAAGCCGCTGCAGTCGAAAGACCGAATCTACCTGCTGCTCTACAAGCCCGCAGGGTACATAACCACGTTCAAGGATCCGGAAGGGCGTCCCACGGTTTATGACCTGATCGGCGATGTAGAGACTTTCGTCTCCCCGGTTGGGCGACTCGACCTGGATACGAGCGGATTGCTGATTTTGACGAACGATACGCGGTTCGCGGAACGGCTGACGAATCCCGATCATAAGATCCCGAAAACATATCTGGTCAAGTGCGCGGATTTGATTTCGGAGGAGGCGATCGAACGCCTGCGCCAGGGGGTGGAGTTGAGCGACGGCGTGACACGCCCGGCGGGGGTGAGGCGCGTGCGCGATTCCGGGAAATATTCGCATCTCGAGATTCGGATCACCGAAGGGCGCAACCGCCAGGTGCGGCGGATGATTGAGGCTGTCGGCAGCAAGGTGCTCAAGCTCGTGCGCACTGAGATAGGGCCGATCCAGATCGCGGGGTTGAAGATTGGTAAGTGGCGGCCGCTTTCCGAATCCGAGGTCGAACGGCTCAGTGGGGCTCCCGGAAGGAGCGGCACCTCCGGGCGGGAACGAGTCTCCCGCGTGGGTCGAAGAGGAAGGCGTTAAGCGTTCAGAGCGTGGTCGAGGTCTGCAATGATGTCTTCCACGGCCTCGATCCCCACCGAAATGCGCAGCAGGTTATCGCGGATACCCATGCGCGCGCGATGCTTCGGCGAGAGTTCGCGGTGCGAGGCCATGGCGGGGGGAATCACCATCGTCTGCACGTCCCCCAAAGATGTGGCGGGCACGAGCAGGCGCAGAGCGTTCAGCACGCGGATGATACCGTCGCGATCGGCATCCTTCACTTCGAAACTCACCATCGCGCCGTAAAGGTCGGGTGCGAACAGACGTTTGATATTCGCAGCGTCGGGATGATTCGGATTGGCGGGGAAATTCACGCGCTCGATTGCGGGATGCGCCGCAAGCCAGCCGGCAATGCGGCATGCGTTCGTACATTGCCGCTGCATGCGAAGCGGAAAGGTCTTGATGCCGCGCATGGACAGATAGGATTCGAACGGCCCGAGCACGGGTCCCAGCGTACGGGCGAGCGCGCGCATGGCTTCCAGATTGGCAGCGTCGGTGACGACGGCTCCGCCCAGCACGTCGCCATGACCGGCCAAATACTTGGTCAGGCTGTGCACGATGAAGTTCGCACCGAACTCGAGCGGGCGAACGATGAGCGGCGTGGCGAATGTGCCGTCGACGATCAGCTGCGCGCCAGCGTCGTTCGCCATACTGGCGATGCGATCGAGCGGTGGCACGCGCAGCAGGGGATTCGAGATCGTCTCGACCAGCAGTGCGCCGGGGCGGTGTTCCGCGATCCCCGCCGCCACGGCCTGCTCGTCGCAGAAATCCACATATACGGTTTCGATGCCCGCCGGTTCGAGTACCTTCGTGAGCAGGGTGATGGTGGCGCCGTAAAGCGCGTCGGCGGCGAGAATCACGCGCCTGCGGTCGATCAACGCGGCGGTGATGGCTATGTGGAGCGCGGCCATCCCGGAGGCGCAAGCCAAAGCACCGGCGCCGGATTCAAGCGACGTCAGCAGATCTTCGAGCGCCTCGTTGGTAGGGTTGCCGTGGCGCGAATATGAAGGACCGGGAATTTCGCCCGCGAAGACGCGATCGAGCTGAGCGGCGTCGTCATAGAAATAGGTGGTCGCCGTTTGGATGGGCACCGTAATGGGTACCCAGGAGCCGGTGCGTTTGCGGTCCCCGGCGTGAACGGCTTTAGTATCCAGCTTCATTTTCGTCCGTTACTTTCGCGGATTACTTTCTTTTCCAGCGGACACCATCTTTCGTATCTTCCAGTATGACGCCCTGTTCCAGGAGTTGGGCGCGGATCTTGTCGCCGCGGGCGAAATCGCGTGCCTTCTTCGCGGCGGTTCGTTCGGCCACGAGCCGGTCGATTTCGGCGTCGGGAAGACCTCCGGTTGCCGCAGCGGGTTTCAGAACATCGAAGAACGCATCGAAATCTTCGAGGACGGCCAGAGCGCCTGCGCGGTTCTGCGAGAGGAAGTGGCCTTCATCCATGGCGGTGTTGGCTTCGCGGACGAATTCGAATATGGCGGCGAGAGCTTCCGCAGTGTTGAGATCGTCGTCGAGGGCCGCGCGGAATGTGTGCCTGGCTTCTTCCGCGGCCTTCTGGCATTTTTCGTTGATGCCTTCGTCGAACCTCGCCGATTCGAGGCGAAGCTTGAAGTTGCGCAGGCGTTCGATGGCGGTCGTGGCGGATTTCAGACCGTCCATGGTGAAGTTCAGGCCCTTGCGATAAGGCACCGAGGCAAGCAGGTAACGAATCGATTCGGGAGAGTGGCCGCGCTCGCCGCAGAGGTCGCGCAGCGTGTAGAAGTTGCCGAGCGATTTCGACATCTTCTGGCCATCCACCAGCAGAAATTCGGAATGCAGCCAGTAATGCGCGAAGGGCTTCCCGGTGAGCGCTTCCGATTGCGCGATTTCGTTTTCGTGATGAGGGAAGATCAGGTCGACGCCGCCGGCGTGTATATCCAGCGTGGCGCCCAGGAATCCGATCGCCATCACCGAACATTCGATATGCCAGCCGGGGCGCCCCGCGCCGATTTCGGTGTCCCACGAGGGCTCACCCGGTTTGGGGGCTTTCCAGAGGGCGAAATCGCGCGCGTCGGTTTTATCGTAGCTGTCGACATCCACGCGGGCGCCCGCGACCATGCCCTCGAAATCGTTGTGCGAAAGCTTGCCATAGCCGGGGAAGGTGGAGATGCGGAAGTAGACCGAGCCGTCGCTGCGGTAGGTGTGGCCTTCCTGTTCGAGCTTGTGAATCGCCGCGGCCATTTCCGGGATGTGTTCGGTGGCGCGCGCGATGCGTTCGGGGCGTTCGAGGCGGAGCGTGGCGCAATCGTCGAGAAAGGCCTGGGTGTAGACGTTCGTGTAGTCGGCGAGCGACTTGCCCTGCGCGACGGCGTTGCGGATGATCTTGTCGTCGACGTCGGTGATATTCATGACGTGGTCGAGCTTGTAGCCGTTGAGACGCAGCACGCGGCGCAGCAGATCGTAGAAGACGAAGGTGCGGAAATTGCCGATGTGGGCGAAGTCGTAAACGGTGGGGCCGCAGGTGTAGATGCGCACGGCGTTCGGCTCGATAGGCACGAACGGCTGTACCTGCTGGGTCAGGGTGTTGTAAAAACGCAGGGGCATTGTTGGGGAAACCTTCATGGTATCAGCGGGCCCGGTTGGCCCTCGCCGAGGTTCGCCGAGGCTGCGGATGCGTCAGGGCTGGTGCTCTGGCCTCATTCAGGCGATCGGCGAATTTTCGCAATATGACGGCATCGGCTTCCTTTCGCCTGGGTCGCGGCGGGATTTCCGACCCCGCCGCTTGATTATGCTTGATCGCGTCTTTGTGCCTGGCGATTCAAAAAGAATGGAGCGCTCCATTTCAGTTTGGTTTCCCGGCTGAAACCGGGGCCGCACCAATAACGGGAGCGCCTGCCGCCCATTGTCAAGAGCATTCGCCGCGACCAGAGGCTCGAGCACTGTACGGCTTAGCGACCGGGTCCGCCATGGGTGCCGACCCGGTTCTCGATTGGACGGTAACACGGTGAAGTACGGACGAGCCTGCCCTATAGCCGGGTTTGTGGGCCGGCGTGATAACCTTGACCTCGGCTCGCCATGCCCGCACGCATCAAAACCACAGTGGTCGGCAGTTATCCGGTGCTCTCGTGGATGATGGGGAACCCTTCGCGCCCCGTGCTGCGCGATGCCGTCATGGCGGTGCTCAAAACTCAGGAACTGGCCGGCCTCGATCTGGTCACCGACGGCGAACTCACCCGTTTCGACCCCAGTAACCCCGAAGCCAACGGCATGGTGGATTATTTCGTTTCGCGCATGAGCGGGATCCGC
>CAWBIS010000232.1:0-4078 GCA_963788485.1 Terriglobia bacterium | reverse complement strand
GTAACGGGCTGGGAATTCGAACTGGGAAGTCCGAACGGTCTGGCGCGGCGGGGATGGACCCGAAACTCGATGAAGGAAGGCGATGTCGTGATCGTTGACGGCTATCTGGCCAAAGACGGTTCGAACCTTGCGAATGCGCGAAACGTCAAACTGGCCGACGGCCGCAAGCTGTTCGCGGGATCGACCGATGACGGCGGCCCGGTGAAGTAGTTTCCGCCGCGCATTGAAGAAAATTTCGTAACGACAACGCGTGGGCGCCCGGTGGCGTCCACGCGTTATGTGTGTCATGAGCCTTGAATAGGAGACAGGATGAAAGAAAAGCTGGTGAGTTCGAATGCAGGTCTCATGAGACGCTGTTCGAAACCGCTGATTTTGGTTGTAGCGTTGACAGGCGCGTGGCTGGTTGGCTTTGGCCTCGCCGGTCACGCCAAAGCGCAGACTGCTGCGGGTAAAGCCCCCACGGCCGGCGAGACCTTCAAAAATGTGACCACCGGTCCCCTGAAATCGCTTACGGTGGATGATTTCATGGCGTCCATGGGCGTGATCTCGGCCGATCTTGGCCTCGACTGCGCGGATTGCCACCCCGGCGCCGGCACCGACCACGTGAACTGGGTAATCGACACCCCGCAGAAAATCACCGCGCGCAAAATGATCAACATGGTGGGCGCGATCAATCAGGCTAATTTCGGCGGTGCGCAGATGGTGACTTGCTGGACCTGCCACCACGGCCGCGAGATGCCCGCGAGTTCGATCTCTCTCGACAAGCTTTACGGTTCGCCGAATGATGAAAAGGACGACCTCGTGACGCAGGGTCCGGGCGAGCCGACCGGTCCCCAGGTGCTGGATAAATACGTCGCGGCACTCGGCGGTGCGCAGAAACTGGCCGGTCTCACCAGCTGGATCGCAACCGGAACCAGCCTCGGTTATGAAGGGCTGGGCGGCGGCGGCAGCTTCCAGATTTTCGCCAAGGCGCCCGATGAGAGAGCTACCATGATCACCTTCAAAGACCATCCGGAGCGCGGCGACAGCGCCCGTGCTTACAACGGAATGACCGGTTGGTTCAAACAGCCGCGCGCCGCGGTGCCGGAGTACGAGTTGCGAGGCAGCGAACTCGATGGTATGCGAGTCGACGCGCTGATGTCGTTCCCTGGACAGCTCAAGACCGCCCTCACCGCATTCCGCACCAACACCGCCGACCTGGGCGATCGCGACACGGAGGTGGTTCAGGGTAGCGGCCCTCACGGCTATCTGGTAACGATGTATTTCGACAAGAAAACGAACCTGCTGATCCGGACCGTCCGCTTCAGCAAGTCGCCCGTCGGCCGCGTTCCGACGCAGATCGATTACGACGATTATCGCGACGTGAACGGAATCAAATTCCCCTTCAAATACACGTATTCGTGGCTCGATGGCCGCGATTCCTTCCAGATCAAAGAAGTCAAAACCAACGTTGCCATCGATCCCGCGATCTTTGGCAAACCGAAATAACCGCTTAGCGCCGCAAGAGGCTGGCTTTGGCCAGCCTCAAGGCATTGCGCATCAGTTTCAGCCCGTTTTCGCCTGCGGCGGTGAGGATTGATTCCGGGTGGAACTGCACGGCCTCGATAGGCAGTTCGCGGTGCCTCACGCCCATGATTATGCCGTCTTCCGATTCGGCCGTCACTTCGAGCGATGCCGGCATTCGCTCGGGAATAGCATAAAGCGAATGGTAGCGGCCGACCTCGAGATCCTCGGGTAATCCCTCAAAAACTCCCGTGCCGCGATGATGAACTTTCGAGGGCTTGCCGTGCATGGGGTAAGGCAACACACTGAGTTCGCCGCCAAAAGCCTCGACGATCCCCTGCAAACCGAGACAAACGCCGAAAACCGGAATACCCGCGCGCGCGGCGTGCTTCACCAGTTGCGGTACGCCGAAGTCTTCCGGCCGGCCGGGTCCCGGCGAGATCAGAATCATGTCGGGATGGACCGCGTCGAGGATCTCGAACGGTGTACCCGCGCGATACGTCACCACCTCGGCGCCCGCCTGTCGCGCATAGTTCGCCAGCGTGTGGATGAAGCAATCGTCGTTGTCGACGAGCAGCAGCTTCATATCCAGCGGTTCGTTTTCCTGGCTGGCCGGCTGCGCCATCGATTGCGGCGGCCCGAGCAGCCGGAAGAATCCCGTGGCCTTCAGACGCGTCTCGCGTTCCTCGGATGCAGGGTCGGAATCGTAGAGCAGCGTGGCGCCAGCCGGATACGTCGCATAGCCGTCCCGCAGGTAAGTCGTGCGGATCAGGATACCGGTGTTGATGTCGCCGTTGAGCGACAGCATGCCCACCGCCCCGCCGTACCAGCCGCGCGCGTTTTTTTCCAGATTTTCGATGGCAATGGCCGCGGCCTTCTTCGGCGCGCCGATCAGCGTTACCGCCCACATGTGACTGAGGAACGCGTCAAGCGAATCGAAACCCTCTTCGAGAATGCCTTCGACATGGTCGACAGTGTGGTAAAGGCCGGCGTAGGCTTCGATCAGCCGGCGGCCGATCACCTTCACGGTACCCGGCACGCAGACCCGGCTCTTGTCGTTGCGATCCACGTCGGTGCACATGGTCAGCTCGGACTCCTCTTTGCTCGAGCAGAGCAGTTCGCGGATGTTCTTTTCGTCCTGCAGAGGATCGCCCGTTCGACGCGCCGTGCCCGCAATGGGGCAGGTTTCCACACGCGGGCCTTCCACCCGCACAAACATTTCCGGAGATGCGCCGACCAGTTGTTCGTCCGCGAATTGAATCAGAAACTCATAGGGGCTGGGATTGGCGCGCTGCATTCGGGCGAACAACTCGGAGGCTTTGCCCGAATAAGTCGTCCGGAACGTCTGCGCGAGCACGACTTCGTAATAGTCGCCGCGGCGCATGCCCTCCCGGACAGCCTCCACATTGGCCATATACTCTTCCGGCGTGTGATCGGCTGTGATCGGGGCCGGCTCGCGGCCGGGTGCCCGGGCGATGCGTTCGCCTGTGCGGGGGAGGCCGCGCGTGGTGACACCGCCCTGTTCGAAATCGTAAGAAAAGCGCTCAATCTGCTCCCGCTTGCGATCCATGTAAACGATGTCGTCGCAAAGGAATAACTGAAGATCTTTGCGGCTCGTGCGCGGCAGCCGCAGCGGGATTGGTTCGAACTGGAAGAGCAGATCGTAGCCGAACGCGCCGGCGAATGCCAGTTTGTCATCGTTCTCGTTCCGGAATTCCTGCGTGAGCGCGCGCAGAATGGAAAAGACCGACGGCTGTTTGCTGCGCTCTTCTTCGGGAAACACATTTGGCATCGGTTTGAGCCTGCCGTAAAGCGCGCCGTTCTCCTCCCGGAACTCGTCCCAGTGCGGATGCTTGCTCAAAAAGGTGGAAAACATCCGATTGATGGCGGCGCCGCGCTCGTTAAGAGGGCGAAACGTCACCTCTCTCTGAAAGCTGATCAGTTCGAGCGGCGGGCGAACGGAGACAATGTCCCAGCGGGAATATCGGCCCGGGTATTCGTAACCGGAGGACAAGTAGAGGCCGCGAACCGTGTCGAGGTCGCGCAAAAATCGGTCTGCACCCTTCGCAAACGGCAGCTTTGAGGCCACTCGCGACACGGTGATTCCGTGCGGCGTCTGGTAACGTACTTCACGCATGACTGTTCCCTGCTTTGAGTACCAGTATCGCCGATGAGGTTTCGGAAGCGCGTGCTACGCTTGAGCTTTCGGGGCATGTACAAGGCATTCTTCGGTTTACACAGTACGCCGTTCAACCTCAGTCCGGATCCTTCGTTCTTGTACCGCAGCAGTCATCACGAAGAGGCGCTCGCCAGCCTGATTTACGGAGTGCAGAGCCGGAAGGGTTTCATCGTTTTGACAGGCGAGGTGGGCACGGGCAAGACGACGATGCTCGAATGCCTGCGCGACCACCTCACCAATCACCACACGCCATTCGCCTATCTGTTCAACTCGCGGCTGACGCCGGAGCAGTTCTTCGAGATGATAGCGTACGATTTCGACCTGCATTGCGCGCGCAATTCGAAGACGGAAGTCCTGTTTGCGCTGAATTCCATGCTGATCCAGCGAGCAAACCAG
>CAWBIS010000231.1:0-4473 GCA_963788485.1 Terriglobia bacterium | reverse complement strand
GCCCTGCGCCTCGATCCCGCGCTCGCCCGGCAGCAATACCAGTGCATCCGTCTGCCCGACGGCAGAAACGGCGCGTATGTCGGCAACTCCAAACGCCCCATCCGCGACGACGAGGAAGACAAATTCCCCCACGGCACCCTGGATATGCATCGCGCCATCGTGGTTTCCTGCAACGCTTACTTCGCCCAGTTGGGTACTTACAAGGTCGGGCCGCAGCAGTTACTCGATACGGCTAAGTTGATCGGTATCTCGGTAGCCAATCCGCCCACCGTGAAAAACCTCGCTCCGCAGATGCCGCAGGTCTCTTATGGGCAGGGACAGGTGGTTGTCTCGCCTTTTCAAATGGCGCGCGTGGCCTCGGCCATCGCCGCTTCCGGCAACCTCCCGATGGGGCGCTGGGTCACCGACGACAGCAATACCCGCACACAGCCGGCCCGGCAGTTGATGCTCCCGAATATCGCGGCCATGCTGTCAATTGATATGCGCGGCGTCGTCACCAGCGGAACCGGAAACCGGCTTGCCGGAATCCAACCGCAAATCGCCGGAAAAACCGGAACGGCGGAACTGGCTACCGCGCCCTCGCACGCCTGGTTCATCGGCTTCGCTCCCTATAACGATGCCTCGAAGCGCATCGCTTTCGCCATTCTTGCGGAAAACGGGCATTACGGCGGCACCGCGGCCGCGCCCATCGCGGGCGATCTGGTCGTCGCCGCCCAGCAGTTACATCTGATCCCCTGAGCTTATGAACCTTCTGCGCCGTATTGAAAAATCTCTCGACCACCGTCTCCGCGCGATCTTCTCCAGCGGCCGCGAGGAACCCGGCGCGCGCGAGGCCATTGAGTTGTACCGCGACGCGCTCGACCAGATCGCCGGCCGCGCCACGCTCGGCAAACGCGGCGACCGCGTGTTCCCTTTTAATCTGATCACCATCGAACTGGATGCCGCCGATCCCGAGCGCAAGGCCGTACTCGAGACTCTCTTCGATTCCAACCAGCTTGGCGACGATGTCAGATCGACTCTCGAAGAAGAACGTATCGCCCCGCCTCCCGAACTGACCGTCGCTGTGCGATATCCGGAAAACGCTCTGGTCGAAATGCGCATCCTTTGCGAGCGAACCGAAAAACCCGCGCCCGCCGCTCCAGCAGTCGCGCCGACTCCCACTCCCACGCCGCCAGTCGCGATCGTTCCGGCCTCTTTGCTCACCATCGCGGGCGTGTCGTCCGCGCCGGAACTGGCCCTCGACCGTCCGCGCATCAACCTCGGACGCGAACCCGAAGTCGTCGACTCCATGGGCCGGACCATCCGCCGCAACGACTTGCATTTCCCGGAAGAAGCCCACGAGGCCAACCCCAGCGTTTCCCGGTCCCACGCCCATATCCTTTTCGACGGGGCATCGGGCCAGTGGCGCATCTATGACGATGGCAGTTCGCTCGGCACGGTCCTGTTCCGCGACGGCAGGCGCATCGATGTCCCCGCGCACGCCGGCCGCGGCGTTGCCCTGCGCAGCGGCGATGAAGTTTACCTGGGGCAGGTCCGGCTGCGCTTCGAAGCGGTAATATTGGAATAACCATGCCGATCTACGAATACCGTTGCCAATCCTGTGGAGACAAGTTCGAAAAGCTCGTCCGGCGCGCCACCGACGTCCTCGAAACCGGTTGCCCGTCCTGCGGCGAAAAGCATCTGGAACAGCAGTATTCGACCTTCGCCGCTCGCGGCGGTTCGTCCGATGACGCCTGCTTCAGCCCGGCTCAGACGCGCTCGGGCGGCTGCGGCGGCGGCATGTGCTCTACGCCCGATCTCTGCGGGCGTAACTGACCCGCGCGCGCAGTGCGTCGTCTGATCTCATCGGGTTCCTCCTTCGAACGCGAAATCGGTTATTCCCGCGCGGTTGTCGATGGAGATCTGGTCTTCGTGTCGGGCACCACCGGCTTCGATTATCGGACCATGGCGATTTCGGACGACGTCGTCGAGCAGGCCGAACAGTGCATGCGTAACGTCGCGCAGGCGCTGGCCGAAGCCGGCAGCCGGTTTGAAGACATCGTGCGTGTGCGTTACATATTTCCGAAAGTGGACGATTTCGAGCCCTGCTGGCCGGTTCTCCGCCGCCATTTTGGTGAGATTCGCCCCGCGGCTACGATGATTTCAGCCGGTTTGACGGACCCTCGAATGAAGATCGAAGTCGAAGTCACCGCCCGGAAGCGCTCCATCAAAGCCTCCAATCCCATCCATAAAAAGAAGTAATCGCCATCCCTCTGAAATCGGCATAAAAGAGGTTGCCGACCGCGTATCCGATCATTCATAATCGAAAGTTCATTGAACGAAAGATCGCCGGCCTGGCTGGGCTATTCGTTCGTGAATGAATCCAACTACAACCTACAGGAGATGACTATCTAACGAGCCGGCGTCTGAATAACCCGACCGGAAGATCGTCGAAATATCATGCCAAAATATAAACTCGAATACATCTGGCTCGACGGATATAAGCCTGTTCCCAACCTGCGCGGCAAGACTCAGCTGAAGGAATTCGACCATCCGCCAACCCTGGCCGACATGCCTCTCTGGGGGTTTGACGGCAGCTCGACCCAGCAGGCCGAGGGCAGCAAGTCCGACTGCGTGCTGAAGCCGGTCGCGCTCTATCCCGATGCCGCCCGCAAGAACGGATACCTCGTCCTGTGCGAAGTCATGCACCCGGACGGAACCCCGCATTCCACCAACATGCGCGCCACCATCGAGAACGACCCCGATCTTTGGGTCGGCCTCGAGCAGGAGTATTTCCTGTATAAGGATGGGCGTCCGCTCGGCTTCCCGGAAAACGGGTACCCCAGCATTCCCCAGGGTCCCTACTATTGCGGCGTCGGCTACAAGTACATGGGCAGTATCGCCCGTCAGATCGTCGAAGAACATCTGGACCTGTGTCTCGCCGCCGGCATCAATCACGAAGGCATCAACGCCGAAGTCGCCAAGGGCCAATGGGAATTCCAGATCTTCGCCAAAGGCTCCGCCAAGGCCGCGGACGATACCTGGATGGCTCGCTATCTGATGATGCGCCTCTGCGAGAAATACGAAGTGGATCTGGAACTGCACTGCAAACCCATCAAGGGCGACTGGAACGGTTCCGGCATGCACTGCAACTTCTCGTTCAAATACCTCCGCGAGGTTGGCGGCAAGGAATATTTTGAATCCCTTATGGCGGCCTTCGAGAAGAACATTCCCGATCACATCGCCGTGTACGGCCCCGACAACCATCTGCGTCTCACCGGTCTGCACGAGACTCAGGCCATCGACAAGTTCAGCTACGGCCTCTCCGATCGCGGTGCCTCCATCCGCATGCCGATTAACTTCATCAAGCATGGCTACAAAGGTTATCTGGAAGATCGCCGTCCGAATTCCCAGGGCGATCCCTACCAGATCGTTTCGCAGATCCTCAAGACCGTGAACAGCGTTCCCAAGCCCGTCGCCGCAACGGCCTGAGCATTCCCGCTTACGACGGTGCACTGAAGCAAAGAGCCGGGCCGCCCCCTCAGGCCGCCCGGCTTCAGTGCTTTCCGCACCGCCAGATATTCTCCGGGCCTTGTCGCCCTCTCGACCCGCCAACCCCTGCCACGTAAGCTTCGGGTGTTGACACCCGGAGAAAATCGCCGTGCCCGAAACTCTCACAGAATCCGACCTTCACCCCGAAAACGTCCAGGCCCATGGTCTCGCCAACGGCCCGTTGCATGAATCCCTCATAGCGGATGAGATTGCCTTTCAAGGCGAGAAACAGATCGCCGCTCAGACGAAACACGACAGAAAAAAGAAGCCCGGCAACAGATTGAAGGAAAAGAAGAGCTCCGCCAGAGCCCTGGCCGCTGCTTTCCCCATGGTGGCGCTGATCGACGAGCAGGTGCGGACCAGCATCCCGCCGGAACTCGTGGAACGAGTAAAACAAGCGAAGAGCAGGAAGGTCATCATCAGTTCAACCTATCCCTATGCGACTCAGATGAAGGAGTCCGCGTATCTGGAAGAGGTCGAACTGCTGCAGATCGAGCTGGTAAAGATGCAAGCCTGGGTCAAGGAAGCGGGCGAGCGCATCGTGCTGATCTTTGAAGGCCGGGACGCTGCGGGCAAGGGCGGAACAATCCAGCGGTTCACGGAAAACCTGAATCCTCGCGGCGCCAAGGTTGTGGCCCTGGCCAAGCCCTCGGACACCGAACGCGGACAGTGGTATTTTCAGCGTTACATCGAGAGGCTCCCGACCAAAGGTGAAATAGTCTTCTTTGATCGCTCCTGGTACAATCGCGCGGGTGTCGAGCATGTGATGGGATTCTGCACCCCGCACGAATATCTGGAATTCATGCGCCAGGCGCCGGAATTTGAACGAATGATGGTGCGCAGCGGAATCCGGCTCTATAAGTTCTGGTTTTCCGTCAGCCGGGAAGAACAGTTGCGGCGGTTTCTTGGCCGCGCCCAGGATCCCCTCAAACAGTGGAAACT
>CAWBIS010000230.1:0-39920 GCA_963788485.1 Terriglobia bacterium | reverse complement strand
GCGCGCCCTGATTCCGCTCATTCAACGCAAGACCGACCGCAGCTTCCTCGAGAAATCGCAGAAGCGGGTGGAAGTCTGGAACAAATTGATGGAGGAGCGCGGCACCCGCACCGACATGCCGATGAAGCCCCAGGTGGTCACCTACCAGCTGAACAAGCTGCTCGAAAATAACGCGATCGTTACCTCGGACAGCGGCACCATCGCCACCTGGACGGCGCGCTATATCGAAATGCGCGATGAGATGAAGTTTTCGCTCTCCGGCCTGCTGGCGACGATGGCCAACGGCCTTCCCTACGCTGTCGGCGCCGCCGTGGCTTATCCCGGACGGCAGGTGGTCTGCATCGTGGGCGATGGCGGCCTTACCATGCTGATGGGCGAACTCGCCACGCTGGTCAAATATAACCTGCCGGTAAAGGTTGTCGTCATCAAGAACAACGTTCTGGGCGAGATCAAGTGGGAACAACTGGTGATGGAGGCCGAGCCGGAATACGGCGTCGAATTGCAGCCCATCGATTTCGCCGGCGTCGCCCGCGCCTGCGGTGCGGCGGGGTTCACTATCGAGCGCCCTGAAGATGCCGAGAGCATTCTTCGCCAGGCGCTGGCCCATCCCGGTCCCGCCGTCATCCAGGCCGTCGTGGATCCGAACGAACCGCCGCTGCCCGGCAACATCAGCGGTGAGCAGACCCTTCACTTCGCCGAAGCCCTGGCCAAAGGCGAAAAGGACCGCTGGAAAATCGTGAAAACGGTTCTCGAAGACAAAGTCCGCGAAGTGATTTAAGCAAAGTGATCTAAGCAACGTGCCACGCTTTAGAGGAACTAACAGCGCGTTCGGCGCCCCCGGCCTTGAGCCGCGATGGAGTCCCGCCGCCAAAGAGGGCATCGGCTCCGCGGCATCGCTGGCGAGCCGCATCTGGTTCACCCTTTGGAACGGCATCCTGACGGAAATCTTTTACCCGAGCGCGGATCAGCCTCAACTCCGCGATGCGCAGTTTCTCTTTACCGATGGCGACGGTCTCTTTCTCGAGGAGAAACGGGATCTGCTGCATGAAGTGAACCGCATCGACGAAGCCCAGGGCTATCGCATCGTTTCCCGCGACCGCGCAGAACGCTTCTGCTATACCCGCGAAATCATCGCCGATCCCCGCCGCGCCTCCGTTCTGACCCGGGTGGAGTTGAAGGGCGGCGACGCGTTTCTCAACCACCTGCATCTCTACCTCCTTTGTGCTCCGCATCTGGAAGATGGCGGCGCCGGTAATAACGCGTATGTCATCGAAGTCGGCGGCCGCGAGTTCCTCGTCGCCGAAAAGAATGGCCGCTGGATGGTCGCCGGTGCATCATGCCCATTCGCAAAGCTCTCCTGCGGCTATGTGGGCCGGAGCGATGGCTACACGGATCTGAAGGCCAATCGCCGCATGACTTTCGAGTTCGATGAAGCGAGGAACGGCAATGTCGCGCTCACCGCCGAACTGGATTTGCGCAAGACGCGGGAATTCACCCTCGCCATCGCTTTTGGCGAGACTATGCCCAGCGCCACATCCGCCCTCCTGCAAAGCCTCGGCGAAGATTTTCCGCGGCAGCGCCGGGCGTTCGTTGAACGCTGGCGCGATGCTGTTTGCGCCCGGCTTGCCCTCGAAGATTCAAGCTGCGATGGCGGCGCTCTCTATCGCTCCAGCTATAACGTGGTTCTCGCCCACGAGGACAAGATTTACCAGGGCGCGTTCGTAGCTTCGCTGACGACGCCCTGGGGCGAAGCCCGCAACGACGAACAAGGCCGCGGGGGCTATCATCTCGTCTGGACCCGCGACATGGTGCAAAGCGCGCTGGGTCTGCTCGCTGCGGGCAACAAGGATGCCCCCGTCCGCGTTCTCATTTACCTGGCGGCGCGCCAGGAGGAAGACGGCGGTTTCACCCAGAACTTCTGGATCGACGGTGAGCCCTTTCGCGATGGCACGCAACTCGACGAAGTGGCGTTTCCCGTAATTCTTGCGTGGCGTTTGAAACAGCAGGACCTGCTTGGCGACTTCGACCCCGGCGTAATGGTCCGCCGCGCCATCAATTTCCTGCTGCTCAAAGGCCCTGTAACCGGCGAGGAACGATGGGAGGAAGCCTCCGGCTATTCGCCCTCCACGCTGGCCGCCATTATTGCCGCTTGCATCTGCGCCGCCGCGTTCGAAAGGGAGGGCGGTCGACCTGAGACAGCGTCTTTCCTCGAAAGCTACGCGGATTTCCTGCTGGCTCATCTCGAAGAATGGACCGTTTGCTCGCAAGGTTATTTCGTTCGCCTCAATCCGGCCAAACCTGGCGAAGTCGCGTCACCGGGCGATGTGGATAAGGCGACCCTCGCGCTCTCGAGCCAGCCGCCGGGAGACCCCGGTTCCTTTCCCGCCGCCGAGATAGTGGATGCCGGTTTTCTCCAGCTTGTCCGTTACGGAGTTCTTCCGCCGGATCATCCGCTGATCGTGCGAAGCCTTGCCGCGGTGGACGCAAAGCTCAAAACCGAAACTCCTGCCGGGTCCTGCTGGCGCCGTTACAACCACGATGGCTACGGCCAGCGTTCCGACGGCGGTCCCTACAAGAAATGGGGCAAAGGCAGATCGTGGCCATTGCTCACCGGCGAGCGCGCACACTACGAACTGGCAGCCGGCCACGATTGCGCACCGCTGATCCAGGCCATGGAGAAGTTCGCGGGTCCGAGCGGTCTCTTGCCCGAACAGATCTGGGACGAAGCCGGCTTGCCCCAGGCCAACCTGCGCTGTGGCGGCCCCACCGGCTCGGCCGTGCCCCTGCTCTGGGCGCATTCCGAATATTTGCGGCTGGTGCGCTCGCGCCACGACGGCAGAGTCTTCGATCTGATTCCCGAAGTGGAGCGCCGCTACGGCAAACAGGCGCCCGCAAGCCGCATAGAGTTCTGGCTGCCCCAGCATCCGATGTCACTCGTGCGCAAAAACTGCGTCCTCCGCATCTGCGCGCCGGAAGCGTTTGCCCTCCGCTGGACTCACGACAACTGGGGG
This sequence comes from Terriglobia bacterium, assembly GCA_963788485.1. Classification (GTDB taxonomy): domain Bacteria; phylum Acidobacteriota; class Terriglobia; order Bryobacterales; family Bryobacteraceae; genus BOG-234. The sequence goes on along the minus strand of CAWBIS010000230.1, from coordinate 36,909 downwards.
ATGTGGCAGGACAACGATTCCAGCCCCAGCGGCGTCGGTGCGGAATTCTGCGATCTCCCCGAATCCGCGCTCCAGGCCGGAGTGGAGTTCACCTTCTACTGGAAAGGCCGGAATCAATGGGAAGGCCGGAATTACAAAGTCGTAACTACCGACAGGAGCTGACATGAATCGAGTCGTTGTAGTCACCGGAGCCTCGGCCGGAGTAGGCCGTGCGACTGTGCGGGAGTTTGCCCGCGAAGGCGCGAGCATCGGGCTGATCGCGCGCGGCCGCGAGCGTTTGGAAGCGGCTCAACACGATGTCGAACAAGCTGGCGGCAAGGCCATCGTATTCGCCGCCGATGTTGCCGACGCCGAGGCAATCGAAAACGCGGCGGAAGGCGTCGAGCGCGAATTCGGCCCCATCGACGTATGGGTGAACAACGCGATGACCACCATCTTCGCGCCCTTTCAGGACATCACTCCGGCCGAATTCAGGCGCGCCACTGAGGTCACCTATCTCGGCTGTGTCCACGGCACCATGGCTGCCATGAAGCGCATGCGTCCGCGCAATCGCGGCACGATCGTCCAGGTGGGTTCGGCGCTCGCCTACCGCTCGATCCCGCTGCAATCCGTGTATTGCGGTGCCAAGCACGCCATCGCCGGGTTCACCGATTCCATTCGCTCCGAGTTGATTCACCAGAAGAGCGCCATTCACCTCACCATGGTGAATCTGCCCGCCATGAACACTCCGCAGTTCAGCTGGTGCCGCACGCGTCTGCCCCGGCAACCCGAGCCCGTGCCCCCGATCTACCAGCCCGAGGTCGCAGCTCGTGCCATCGTCTGGGCATCGAAACACACGCGCCGCGAGGTTTACGTGGCCTGGCCTACCGTCAAGGCAATCTACGGCCAGATGATCGCGCCAGGCTATGCGGATGAATACCTGGCCAAATACGGTTACAGCGGCCAGGAGACGCAACAACCGGTCCCGGCGAACCGGCCGGACAATCTGTTCGATCCCGCGCCGGGCGATTACGCCGCGCACGGCATATTCGATGCCCGCGCCAGCGATTCGAGTCCGCTCACCTGGATGGATCTGCATCGGGGCATCCTGGGCGCGGGCGCCGCCGCGCTGGCCGTCGCCGGAGCCTTGATCTTCCGTTCGGGGAAAGGCCACACGGCCTGATGCGCGCGGGAGTGATTGAAGCGGTCCTGCACGGCGCGGATGTAAAGGTTCGCGAAGGAAGGTTCCAGCGCTGGCTGTCTCTGATCGCGGGCCTCTCGAGTGCCTTGAGCGGTCTCGAAGTCGCCTACGAGCATTACAAAGGCAGCTACAGCCGCCGCATCATGTACACTCCCGTGATCCTCAGCGCGGCTTTGACCGGCGCCGGATTCGCGGGCTTTCTGAGCCGCAAAGCCGCTACGACCCTCCTGCGGGGAACCTCGATCGTCACCCTGGCGGACAGCCTCGCCGGATTCTATTTCCACATCATGGGTGTCAGGCGCAAGCCCGGCGGGTGGAATCTGCCGGTCACGAACATCGTGATGGGGCCGCCGATTTTCGCGCCGCTGCTCTTTGGCGTCGCCGCTTATCTCGCATTGCTGGCTTCCTTCCTGCGTCGCGGCCGTCACGACGACCTGCTGCTTCCCAAACCCGCGCACGCGCATCATTGGGCCGCGCGCATCGGCTTCGCCCAGGAACCTATCACGTGGGAACAGGATCTGCGCGAGGGGCGGTTTCAGAAGCATCTCGCCGCCGCCACTGCCGTATCGGCGTTCTTCAGCGGCTTCGAAGCATGGTATTCGCACTACAAAAATAATTTCCGCTACAAAGCGCAATGGACGCCGGTTATCCTTGCGCCGCTGCTGATGGCTGCGGCGATTGCCGCTATCAAGGATAAGAAGGCCGCCCATACCTTGCTGCCCGCGGCCTCCGCGCTCGCCATGATCGATGGCGGCGTAGGCTTCTACTACCATGCCCGGGGCGTTGCGCGGCGGCCCGGCGGTCTCGAGAAGCCCCTCTACAACCTGATTTACGGCCCTCCCGTTTTCGCTCCGCTTCTTTTTGCCGCCTGCGGATTCCTCGGCCTGCTGGCGAGTCTCTTTCGTCGGGAAAGGAAAGCATGATGCGCCCCCAGCCCGGTTATTACCCGGGATTTCGCACTCTGGATCAACGCAAATTCTGGGATGCGCATACCCGGGAAGTGATTCTCGACCGCGTGAACAACGTCCCGCCTGTTCGCTTCTTCACGGCGGAGGAAGCGAGGGTCATGGAGGCCATCTGCCGCCATATCCTGCCGCAGGACGATCGCCCCGCTGACACCCGCATTCCCATCCTTCCGTGGATCGACAAACGGCTTCACGAAAAGTCCGGTGACGGCTATCGCTACGAAGACATGCCGCCCGATGGCGAAGCCTACCGGCTCGCTTTGCAGGCCATCGATGAGATCGCGCATCATCTGCACGGCCGCGCCTTTCTCGACATCGGCGACCGCGCGCAGGACGAACTGCTCGAAATGATTCACGACGGCGAACCTCCCGCTGGCCGCCGCATCTGGGAGCGCATGCCGGTCGAGCGTTTCTGGATGCTGCTGGTGCAGGATTGCATTGACGCCTACTATTCCCACCCTTTGGCGTGGGACGAAATCGGCTTCGGCGGCCCCGCCTATCCGCGCGCCTACATGCGTCTTGAACGCGGCGAACCCGAACCCTGGGAGGTTGAAGAAGAGCGCTACGACTGGAGCGCGCCGGAGCACTCGGTCTCCGACAAGTTCACCCATGTCGGCGGCAAAGCCGAGCATCACGGCGGTCCGCAGGGAGGCACGCATTGAAGGCCCTTCCGCACCGGCTCGGCCCGATGCAAACCATCACCACGCCGATGCGCCGCTACAGCCCGGACGAAGAAGTCGACTACGCGATTGTCGGCGTCGGCGCGGGCGGCGGCGTTCTGCTGCAGCGTCTGGCCCGCGCCGGTTTCCATGTGGTCGGCTTCGATGCCGGTCCTTTCTGGGATACCGAACGCGACTGGGTGAGCGACGAGAAAGGTTCGCACCAGCTCTACTGGAACGACGAGCGGATCACCGCCGGCAAGCACCCACTCGCGCTCGGCGCCAACAACAGCGGCAAAGGCGTCGGCGGCGGCACCGTTCACTGGGCCTCGTTCACGCCGCGATTTCATCCCTCCGATTTCCGCGTCTATTCGCAGGACGGCGTGGGTGCGGATTGGCCCATCTCGTATTGGGATCTCAAACCCTACTACGAACTGATCGAGCGTGAATTGCCGGTCGCAGGCCCCGCTTACTACCCATGGGGCGATCCTCACGGATATCCCTACGGGCCGCACCCGATGGGCGGAGTCGGCGACGCTCTCATTCAAGGCTGCACGAAACTAGGCATTGGAGTCAGCGCGGGTGGGCCTGTTGCCATTCTGAGCGCTTCGCGTGCTGATCGCCCTCACTGCATCTACCGCGGATTCTGCATTCAGGGCTGCAAAGTCGGCGCGAAGGCGAGCACTCTTGTCACGCACGTTCCCGACGCCATCGCCAGTGGCGCCGAGATTCGCGATCACAGCATGGTTTCGCGCATCCATCTCGGGCCTGCCCGCCGCGTGACTGGCGTAACCTACTTCGATCGGGACGGCCGCGAGCACTTTCAAAAATCAAAGGCCGTAATCGTTGCGGGGTACGCCATCGAGACGCCGCGGCTGCTGCTGAATTCCGCCTGCCCCGGCTTCGAGAAAGGGCTCGCCAACTCCAGCGATTGCGTGGGCCGCTATCTCATGGCGCAGGCCGGGAACGTCGTGCTCGGCCGTTTCAACCAGCCTGTCCGCATGTATAAAGCGCCGCCGGCTCACGCACTCACCGAGGAGTTTTACGAGACCGATCCGAAGCGCGATTTCGCCCGCGGATTCGCCATCCAAACCGTCGGACCGCTGCCCATCGCTTTCGCCAAGCAGATGATGGCGGCAAAAGGTGCATGGGGATGGGGCTTGCGCCGCGTGATGATGGACTACAACCACTGGGCGGGATTCGGACTGCTCGGCGAGATACTTCCTTACGCGGATAATCGCGTCGAGTTGGCCGAAGAAAAAGACCAGTGGGGTCTTCCAGTGGCGAAAGTCACCTTCAACCTCTACGACAACGACAAAAAACTGATCGCGTTCGGCAAGCGGAAAACCATGGACGTGATGTGGGCCGCCGGCGCCGAAGAAGTGGTGCAGGAAGCGCGCTACGCCCATCTGGTGGGCGCGTCGCGCATGGGCAGCGATCCCGAAACGTCCGTCATAGATGGCTTCGGGCGCACGCACGACATCCCGAACCTCTTCGTCTGCGATGGCAGCGTCATGCCCACCCAGGGCTCGGCCAATCCCGGGCTGACGATCATGGCAATCGCCGCGCGCACCGCCGACTATCTGATCTCCCAGGGCGAAGCCATCTTCTTGAGCGACCGCCGCGACACTCAGGCGCCGAAGTTCCGCCGCGATCTTTCACCCCCGGACACATGGGGCCATGGAATGCCTGCCTTATGAAAATCGAGAAAGTCGCGGTTCGAGCGTTTACCGTTCCCACGAAGACCCCGGAATCGGATGGCACGCTCGAATGGCATGAGACCACCATCGTGGTCGTCGATATCAAGGCCGGCGGCATGGAAGGCCTCGGCTATTCTTATGCCGATGTCGCGACCGCGCACCTGATCGAAAAGACGCTCGCGCCGAAGATCGTCGGCACCGATGCGCGCGCTATCGGTAAGGCCTGGGAGTCGATGGTCCACGCCATCCGCAATCTCGGCCGTCCGGGAATCTGTTCCATGGCAATAGCCGCCGTCGACAACGCTCTCTGGGATCTCAAAGGCAAGCTGTTGAACGTCCCCGTGGCCGCGCTGCTGCCCCTGCCGCGCACCGAAGTGATGGCTTATGGTAGCGGCGGCTTCACCTCATACACCGATCGCGAGCTGCTCGACCAGATGACCGGCTGGGCTGCCGACGGCATGCGCGCCGTGAAGATGAAGATCGGCCGCGATCCCGTCGCCGACGTGAAACGCGTGAAGGCTGTCCGCGAGGCCATCGGCCCGGACGTTCAGCTCTTCGTTGACGCCAACGGCGCTTATTCGCGCAAGCAGGCCCTCGGTCAGGCGCAGCGCTTCGCCGAATCGGGTGTCACATGGTTTGAAGAGCCGGTCTCTTCCGACGACCTCGCAGGCCTTCGCGTGATTCGCGACTCGGCCCCGGCAGGCATGAACATCGCCGCGGGCGAATACGGTTACGACACCTGGTACTTCGAACGCATGTTGTCGTCGGGCGCGGTCGATGTGCTGCAAGCGGACGCAACCCGCTGCGCCGGCATCACCGGTTTCCTGCAAGCCGATGCGCTCTGCTCCGGCCACTGCATGCCGTTATCGGCCCACACCGCGCCGACCATTCACGCCCACGCCTGCTGCGCCGCGCAGCGGGTCATCCACACCGAGTATTTCTTCGATCACGTGCGTCTGGAAAAAATGGCGTTCGACGGTGCGATCGAGGCACAGAACGGAGTCCTGCGCCCGGACCTGACGCATCCCGGACTCGGAATTATCTGGAAGACCGCCGACATGGCTTCGTACCAGACATTCCAAAGCGGTCGCTGACACGCGCCCGTGAAAAGGTCTTGTTAGCGTTCATTCGTCGCCAAAAAATTTAACCACAAGGCCCGGATGGTCCCTCCCGGAATCCCGCCTACAATGGTTCCATGACTGGCCGCGCCGCGGGGCGGCTCCAGGGTGATGACCTCATCGGAGAAGTCCTGCGCAACATGGAAGAGGGTCTGTTCCGTATCCGGCGCAAGACCCTGGTACCCGCAATTTATCGCATCTATCTGAACCCGGACGATTACGAACCGTTCCGTGACGTAGTCCCGTTCATCGCAGGCGAGATCCGCGCCACGCTCGACGAAAAGCTCGCCTCATGGAACGGCACCCGCCGCAAACTCGCCTCGTCCCTCCTCGGCAAGATCGGTGTCCCCGATTCTCCCGCCGACAACGAATACGTGCGTCTGAACGACTCCTGGATCGTCGAAATCTATCCCGATCTCGACGGCCAGCTGAAACCCGGTGAGATTGAGGTTTATTCAGAATTAGGCGCGCCGCCCAAGTCCGAATACGGCGCGGGCTCGCTGACCCGCCGCATCTTTCCCAAAGAAGCGCCGCCGGAACCCAAAGAAGCGCCTCCGGTCGAAGCCGAGCCCCCGATACAAGACGCAAAAGGACCCGAAATCCTGCCCGACACCGTTCCCACCGGCGCAACGGCCCTTGCGCCCCACACGTCCGAACATCCAGATACCCGGCCCGATGACAAAGATCAAACAAAAGGCCGGGCGTTTGCGTATCTGCGTTTTGTGGATCAGCACGGCCCGCAGACATTCGAGGTGACGAAAACGCAGGTGGTGATCGGACGCGGCGGCAGATCGTACTGGGTGGACCTCAAACTCGAGACCCTGCCCGATGTGTCCCGCGAGCACTGCCGTATCCGCCGTGACATGGAAACGGGCCGGTTCACCATCGAAGACGTCAGCCAGTTCGGCACCGCGGTGAACGGCAAGCCGGTCGGCCGCAACGAATCGGCGGATCTCCCGCCGCGCGCCACCATCAGTCTCGCCGGTGTGATCGACTTGCAGTGGGAAGCAGCGTGAGAGCAGAGTGAAAGATCTTCTCATCTGGCGGACGGTGATCCTCACGGCGATGCTGGCCGTCGTGGTTCTGCTCGCCATTGTTACGGTCGCCCGGGGAAGATAGCATGGCCGTGAAAACCAGGCTGCGTTTCGCGGCGGCCAGCGATCCCGGCAAGCGGCGCAAAAACAACGAAGACCGTTATTACGTGGATCCCGACCGCGGCATCTACGCCGTAATCGACGGCGTCGGCGGCCAGGCTGCCGGCGAAACTGCGGCCGGCGTCGCGGTCGACGTAATTCGCGAACGCCTCGAGCGCCAGACCGGCACGCCGGAAGATCGTCTGCGCGAAGCCATCACGCTCGCCAACAATGAAATCCTGCGTCTCTCCCGCAGCAAACCCGAGTGGGCCGGGATGGCCTGCGTCCTCACCGTGGCGCTGATTGAAGACGACATCGTCACCATCGGCCACGTGGGCGATTCGCGGCTTTATGTCCTGCGCGGCGGCGAGATCCGCAAAATCACGCACGATCATTCGCCCGTCGGCGAGCGCGAGGACCGCGGCGAACTCAGCGAAGACGAAGCCATGCGCCATGCGCGGCGAAATGAGATCTATCGCGATGTCGGCTCCTCCGAGCGGGAGCCCGACGATCCCGGTTTCATCGAGATCGAGATCTTCCCCATGCCCTCCGACGCCCTGCTGCTGCTCTGTTCCGATGGCCTGACAGACCTCGTGAACAGCGCCGCGATTCTGGCGGGCATCAACCGCTACGCGCCGGATCTCGACGCCGCCACTCGCGCGCTCATCGACGCCGCCAACCACGCGGGCGGCAAAGACAACATCACCATTGTGATCGTCGCTGGTCCGGAGTTCGGCGAGGTTTCGGCGGTGGCAGCCAGGGCATCGGCCGTTCGCACAAAATTCCCGGCCCAATGGATTTTCCTGGCGGCGGGTCTGTTGATCGGAATCCTCGTCGGTCTGGCTGCGCCCATCGTCTGGAATCGTTTCGCCTCCACGGGCCCCCGCACACTGGTCGTTGGCACCGCGGGCATTGCTGCGGCGCTGAATCGCGCGCGCTCGGGCGATACCGTGGTGATTCCCCAGGGCCGCTATCATGAACGCGTCGAACTTCGCGAAGGCGTCACTCTGCGCACCCAGCCTCCCGGCGCCGTCACCCTGACCTCGCCCGACAAAGGTCCCGCCGTCATCGCCCACAAGATCGATTCCGGAGGCATCGATGGCATCTGGATACAGGGCAGTCTCGACGCCCCGCTCGCTGCCGGCATCGAGGTCATTGACGCCAGTCCATTCATCTCGAATGTCAAAATCACCGGCGCCAACATCGGTATCGAAATCCAGGGAAATTCCGCGCCCGCCATTACCGCCAGCCAGATCACCAACAATCTCGGCGCCGGGATTCTCGTATCCGCCGGCGCCGCGCCGCGCATTGAAAGCGACCTGATCGCAGCCAACGGAAACGGCCAGCAGGATGGCGCAAAACCCGGCGTCGAAGTGCTCGATCGCGGTCATCCGTTGCTCAAAGACAACGCCATCGTCAACAACGGCGCCGACCCGATCTGGATTCACGGCCGCGGATATCAGCCGGCCGATTACGAAGAGAACTTCTTCGGCGACCTCCCCGCGAAGAAGGCCATCCGGCTGGTCGATGCGGATGTCGACCCGAAAAAAGTGGGCCGGTAAAAGAATGGATCCCAAACTCTTCGGCCGCTATCAGATCATCCGCAAACTCGCCGGCGGCGGCATGGGCCGTGTCTATCTCGCCTACGATCCCGTTCTCAATCGTCAGGTCGGCCTGAAGCTTATCGACGCCGGCGGCGACCGCGACAGCATCGACATGGTTACAGCCGAGCGCCGCGGCGCCATCCTGCAGGACCAGTTGGCCAAGCGCGAACAAAGCGGGCGCGTGGCCCAGATCTTCGATGTCGGCGATCGCGATGGTTACTTCTACATCGCCATGGAATACATCGAGGGCGAAGATCTTTCCGAACTCGTGGCCAACGGTCCGATCGATCCGCAGCGCGCCGTCGACATTGCCCTCGACATTCTCGATGTTCTCGTCAAGTCGCATACTTTCCAGACCGTGATTGAAGACCGCGCGCATCGCGGCATCATCCACGGCGATATCAAGCCCCGAAACATCCGCATCACTCCCGCGGGACAGGTCAAGGTGCTCGATTTCGGCATCGCCAAAGCCGTCTCGATGACCCGCAGTCTCACCTTCAATCAGTTCGGCAGCGTTCCGTATTCCTCTCCCGAGCGCCTCCAGACCGGCGATATGGACGCGCGTTCCGACGTCTGGTCGGTGGCCATCGTCCTCTTCGAAATGCTCACGGGCAAGCCTTATTTCGAAGCCGAAGCGTCCTCAAAGCTCGAATGGATGATCCGGAACTATCGCGCGCTGCAGCCTTCGATCTCGACGCTGCCCCCGGGCTTGCGCGAGATCGTTTCGCGCGCGCTCGATCCGGACATGACTCGCCGTTTCGCCAGCGCCGCGGCCTTCCGCGCCGCCCTGTACGAATGGCGCACCTACGCCCGCGGCGGACCCGCGGAAACGGCGGATCCCGACGCTACGCGCCGCACCGTTTATCCCAACCCCGACGAGAGCACGCGGCGCGCATCCGCAATCCCCGTTGCCGCTGCGTCCGCGCCCACGCGAAGGTCTTTCACGTTGCCGAAAACCATCTCCCGCGTGCTTGTCGGGACCGTGGTGGCTCTCTTTCTTCTCGCCGTCTTCACCGTCGTGTACGAGATCCGCATGTGGAATAACGCCGATGCTCTCGCCGCGCAAATCGATTCCGGCCGCCTGAGCCTGCCCGACGCGATGACAGCATACGACGCGCTCGCCAGACACAGCCTGTTCTCCTGGCCTCTTTACCCCGCTCGCCGCAGTCTGCGCAACCGCTACACCGCCGAGGCTGATCGCGTCATCGCCGACTACCGCGAAGCCAGCGAGAGCACCCCCGTCTATCCGCGCGACTGGCGCCGCGCTCAGGCTGCGCTCTCCTCCGCCCTCACCCTTGCGCCGGACGATAAAACCATCCGCGGAAAATACAGTCTGATCAGCGGATTTCTTGTCCTGAGATCCAATCTCAAAGACGCCCGCTCCGATTTCGAAGAAGCCCGTAATCTGCTGCCCCATTCTCCCGATCCGCACCTCGGTCTGGCCCTGATTCAGATGAGCGAAGGCAATCTGGATCAGGCCGAAAGCGAATTAAATCAGGCCGAGCGCAACGGTTTCCGGCCCGGCCGCAGAGAGCAGAGGGATCTCGCGGATGGCTACCGGGTGCGCGGCGAACGCTGGCTCTCCGCCGCCAATCGCACTCACGACATCGGCCAGATGCAGGACGCCCTCAAGCACGCCGACAGCGATCTGGCGCATGCCCAGGATCTCTACAACTCCGTGGCGCCGTTCCTGAACGGCGTGCAAATGGCCGAGAAAGTCTCGCTCGAGCGCGACAGGGCCGCAAAGACTCTGGCGGAAGCGCGCCAGGCTACCGCCGACCCGCAGCCCGGCGCCGACCCAACCCCAAGGTAATGGCCGTCACCCGCAGCAGTATCGAATCGAGAGTATCCGAAGCGCGGCGCGCCGTTCCCGCCGGCCGTCCTCCATGGCGAACCGCCGAACTGCTATGGCTGCTGCTCGCCGCCACCATCGTCTGCGGAGCGTGGGCTCTGGTCTACTCGGCAAAGGTCCGGCGCTCAACCGCTCCCGCGCCCCTGGTGAACCTGTCGGATGTCGATCGCGCCGAGAAGCTCTTTCCCGTGCTCGCCGTGCTGCAGAGTCCCGCGGATCGCGATTTCGCGGCGCAGCAAATCTTCGACGTCCTGGCCGACGACGAGGGGTCCCTGCCCAACACCGGCGCCATCGCGCGCATCCGCATTCCACGCGCGGAACTGGCCGCAAATACCAAACTGGACGAACTGCGCCAACGAGCTCAGGACGCTCACGGCAACACCATCGCCCTCTTCACCCCGGCCGAATTCGCGCAAATCAAACCGCAGATCGCTGTACGCGGCATCAATGTATTCCGGCGCGATTTTCTGCTCTGGGCCGGAGCCATTCTTGCCGCGTTCCTGTTGACCCATATCGTCTGGAGCCTGCGCGGCTTCGCCGGCGCATCGGCCTACCTGCCGCTGCTGCTGATGCTCACCGGAATCGGCTACGCTCTCATGATCGGCTTACGCGATCCCTTGCGCGACACCCTGATTTTCGTGCCCTTCGCGGAAGGCGTTGCCGCCGGCTGCCTCGTGATGCTGTTCGCCGCCCTGATCGATTGGGAAGGCGCGATGTCGGGATACAGCTTCGTGCCGCTGCTGGGCGCGGTTGCGCTTTCCGTCGCCCTCATCTTTCTCGGCAGCGGCCCGTCGGGAAGCGATGCGCGTGTGAACCTCGGTCCCTTCCAGCCGGTCGAGGCTATCAAGATCCTCCTGGTTTTCTTCCTGGCCGGGTATTTTGCGAAGCGCTGGCCTCTGTTGCGCGAACTGCGCGAGAAGCGGTCGATTGTGGCGCGCCTCGTTCCCTTCATTGAAATCCCGCCGCTCGAATATGCCATCCCGGTGATGATCGGCGTGGGCGTCGCGGTGCTCTTTTTCTATCTGCAGAAGGACCTCGGGCCCGCGCTCGTCTTCGCCTGTGTTTTCCTCGCCATGTATGCGATCGCGCGCAATCGCGTGCCGCTGGCGGTGACGGGTCTGCTGGCGCTGCTCGCCGGGTTTCTCACCGGTTACTTCCTCGGCGTTCCGAAGACCGTACACGATCGCGTGGCCATGTGGCTTTCGCCCTGGAGCAACACCGTGCGTGGCGGCGATCAGGTGGCTCACTCCCTTTGGGCCATGGCCTCCGGCGGCGCGCTCGGGACGGGGCCGGGCCTCGGCGAGTCCGATGTCATCCCGGCCGGCTACACCGATCTGATCGTGTCCGCCCTCGGAGAGGAATGGGGATTTCTGGGCATTCTCTCCGTCTATCTGATTTACGCCCTGATCATCTGGCTCGGCTTACGCGCGGCACGGCGCGCACGCACCGATTACGGCTTCTTTCTCGCCCTCGGCCTGACGTTACTGGTAAGCGCGGAACTCCTCCTGATCTCCTGCGGCATTCTCGACTTATTCCCTCTGTCCGGTGTCGCCACGCCGTTTCTAAGTTACGGGCGCACCGCCATGCTGGCTAACTTCGCCGTCGTCGGCATTCTCCTGTCGGTGGGGACTTCGAAAAATAAACGCGCCAGTCTGCTCGCCCCGGGGCTTCGCTGGGTCGAGATCGTGCTCGCCGTTCTTGCGGTAACCGTCGTCGGCAAAGCCGCCTGGGTGCAACTGGGACATGCCGACGCCATCGCCGGGCAGGGAACTCTGGTGCTGCAGGCGGATGGCGGCCGCCGCTATGTCTACAACCCGCGCCTGATCGATGCCGCCCGCACGCTGCAACGCGGCACCATTTTCGATCGCGCGGGATTACCGCTCGCCACCAGCAGCTGGCCGGAACTGGAACAGCATCGCGCTCAATATCAGGAGCTGGGCATCGATATCGACAAGGCCTGTAACCGCGCCGACCCCCGATGTTACCCCCTCGGCCCACTTACTTTCCACTTACTCGGAGATATCCGCACGCGCGCCAACTGGAGCGCGCCCAACAGTTCGCTTGTCGAGCGGGATTCGGCTATTCGTCTGCAGGGTTACGACGATCGCGCCCGCGTGGTCAGTGTTCCGAACACGGATGGCAAACCGTTTAACACGATCCGTTACGATTACCGCGAGCTGCTGCCGCTCCTCCGGCATCGATGGGAGCCGGACAACGTCGCGGTCAAACGCATTCGCGACCGCGAACGCAACGTGCACCTCTCGATCTCGGCCGCGCTGCAGGTCAAAGCCGGCCAGATCCTGAAAACCCGTCTGGCCGAGCAGCATCTCGACCGCGGATCCATAGTCGTGATGGATCCGGTCACCGGCGATCTGCTGGCTTCCGTCAATCTGCCTTCCCCCGATTTCCTGCAGGAGAAACTGGCGCTCGGCGAAGCTTCGGGCGCCCTGCTCGATCGCGCGCGCTACGGTTTGTACCCGCCGGGCTCGACCTTCAAAGTCGTCACCGCCATTGCCGCCCTGCGCCTCGATCCCGCGCTCGCCCGGCAGCAATACCAGTGCATCCGTCTGCCCGACGGCAGAAACGGCGCGTATGTCGGCAACTCCAAACGCCCCATCCGCGACGACGAGGAAGACAAATTCCCCCACGGCACCCTGGATATGCATCGCGCCATCGTGGTTTCCTGCAACGCTTACTTCGCCCAGTTGGGTACTTACAAGGTCGGGCCGCAGCAGTTACTCGATACGGCTAAGTTGATCGGTATCTCGGTAGCCAATCCGCCCACCGTGAAAAACCTCGCTCCGCAGATGCCGCAGGTCTCTTATGGGCAGGGACAGGTGGTTGTCTCGCCTTTTCAAATGGCGCGCGTGGCCTCGGCCATCGCCGCTTCCGGCAACCTCCCGATGGGGCGCTGGGTCACCGACGACAGCAATACCCGCACACAGCCGGCCCGGCAGTTGATGCTCCCGAATATCGCGGCCATGCTGTCAATTGATATGCGCGGCGTCGTCACCAGCGGAACCGGAAACCGGCTTGCCGGAATCCAACCGCAAATCGCCGGAAAAACCGGAACGGCGGAACTGGCTACCGCGCCCTCGCACGCCTGGTTCATCGGCTTCGCTCCCTATAACGATGCCTCGAAGCGCATCGCTTTCGCCATTCTTGCGGAAAACGGGCATTACGGCGGCACCGCGGCCGCGCCCATCGCGGGCGATCTGGTCGTCGCCGCCCAGCAGTTACATCTGATCCCCTGAGCTTATGAACCTTCTGCGCCGTATTGAAAAATCTCTCGACCACCGTCTCCGCGCGATCTTCTCCAGCGGCCGCGAGGAACCCGGCGCGCGCGAGGCCATTGAGTTGTACCGCGACGCGCTCGACCAGATCGCCGGCCGCGCCACGCTCGGCAAACGCGGCGACCGCGTGTTCCCTTTTAATCTGATCACCATCGAACTGGATGCCGCCGATCCCGAGCGCAAGGCCGTACTCGAGACTCTCTTCGATTCCAACCAGCTTGGCGACGATGTCAGATCGACTCTCGAAGAAGAACGTATCGCCCCGCCTCCCGAACTGACCGTCGCTGTGCGATATCCGGAAAACGCTCTGGTCGAAATGCGCATCCTTTGCGAGCGAACCGAAAAACCCGCGCCCGCCGCTCCAGCAGTCGCGCCGACTCCCACTCCCACGCCGCCAGTCGCGATCGTTCCGGCCTCTTTGCTCACCATCGCGGGCGTGTCGTCCGCGCCGGAACTGGCCCTCGACCGTCCGCGCATCAACCTCGGACGCGAACCCGAAGTCGTCGACTCCATGGGCCGGACCATCCGCCGCAACGACTTGCATTTCCCGGAAGAAGCCCACGAGGCCAACCCCAGCGTTTCCCGGTCCCACGCCCATATCCTTTTCGACGGGGCATCGGGCCAGTGGCGCATCTATGACGATGGCAGTTCGCTCGGCACGGTCCTGTTCCGCGACGGCAGGCGCATCGATGTCCCCGCGCACGCCGGCCGCGGCGTTGCCCTGCGCAGCGGCGATGAAGTTTACCTGGGGCAGGTCCGGCTGCGCTTCGAAGCGGTAATATTGGAATAACCATGCCGATCTACGAATACCGTTGCCAATCCTGTGGAGACAAGTTCGAAAAGCTCGTCCGGCGCGCCACCGACGTCCTCGAAACCGGTTGCCCGTCCTGCGGCGAAAAGCATCTGGAACAGCAGTATTCGACCTTCGCCGCTCGCGGCGGTTCGTCCGATGACGCCTGCTTCAGCCCGGCTCAGACGCGCTCGGGCGGCTGCGGCGGCGGCATGTGCTCTACGCCCGATCTCTGCGGGCGTAACTGACCCGCGCGCGCAGTGCGTCGTCTGATCTCATCGGGTTCCTCCTTCGAACGCGAAATCGGTTATTCCCGCGCGGTTGTCGATGGAGATCTGGTCTTCGTGTCGGGCACCACCGGCTTCGATTATCGGACCATGGCGATTTCGGACGACGTCGTCGAGCAGGCCGAACAGTGCATGCGTAACGTCGCGCAGGCGCTGGCCGAAGCCGGCAGCCGGTTTGAAGACATCGTGCGTGTGCGTTACATATTTCCGAAAGTGGACGATTTCGAGCCCTGCTGGCCGGTTCTCCGCCGCCATTTTGGTGAGATTCGCCCCGCGGCTACGATGATTTCAGCCGGTTTGACGGACCCTCGAATGAAGATCGAAGTCGAAGTCACCGCCCGGAAGCGCTCCATCAAAGCCTCCAATCCCATCCATAAAAAGAAGTAATCGCCATCCCTCTGAAATCGGCATAAAAGAGGTTGCCGACCGCGTATCCGATCATTCATAATCGAAAGTTCATTGAACGAAAGATCGCCGGCCTGGCTGGGCTATTCGTTCGTGAATGAATCCAACTACAACCTACAGGAGATGACTATCTAACGAGCCGGCGTCTGAATAACCCGACCGGAAGATCGTCGAAATATCATGCCAAAATATAAACTCGAATACATCTGGCTCGACGGATATAAGCCTGTTCCCAACCTGCGCGGCAAGACTCAGCTGAAGGAATTCGACCATCCGCCAACCCTGGCCGACATGCCTCTCTGGGGGTTTGACGGCAGCTCGACCCAGCAGGCCGAGGGCAGCAAGTCCGACTGCGTGCTGAAGCCGGTCGCGCTCTATCCCGATGCCGCCCGCAAGAACGGATACCTCGTCCTGTGCGAAGTCATGCACCCGGACGGAACCCCGCATTCCACCAACATGCGCGCCACCATCGAGAACGACCCCGATCTTTGGGTCGGCCTCGAGCAGGAGTATTTCCTGTATAAGGATGGGCGTCCGCTCGGCTTCCCGGAAAACGGGTACCCCAGCATTCCCCAGGGTCCCTACTATTGCGGCGTCGGCTACAAGTACATGGGCAGTATCGCCCGTCAGATCGTCGAAGAACATCTGGACCTGTGTCTCGCCGCCGGCATCAATCACGAAGGCATCAACGCCGAAGTCGCCAAGGGCCAATGGGAATTCCAGATCTTCGCCAAAGGCTCCGCCAAGGCCGCGGACGATACCTGGATGGCTCGCTATCTGATGATGCGCCTCTGCGAGAAATACGAAGTGGATCTGGAACTGCACTGCAAACCCATCAAGGGCGACTGGAACGGTTCCGGCATGCACTGCAACTTCTCGTTCAAATACCTCCGCGAGGTTGGCGGCAAGGAATATTTTGAATCCCTTATGGCGGCCTTCGAGAAGAACATTCCCGATCACATCGCCGTGTACGGCCCCGACAACCATCTGCGTCTCACCGGTCTGCACGAGACTCAGGCCATCGACAAGTTCAGCTACGGCCTCTCCGATCGCGGTGCCTCCATCCGCATGCCGATTAACTTCATCAAGCATGGCTACAAAGGTTATCTGGAAGATCGCCGTCCGAATTCCCAGGGCGATCCCTACCAGATCGTTTCGCAGATCCTCAAGACCGTGAACAGCGTTCCCAAGCCCGTCGCCGCAACGGCCTGAGCATTCCCGCTTACGACGGTGCACTGAAGCAAAGAGCCGGGCCGCCCCCTCAGGCCGCCCGGCTTCAGTGCTTTCCGCACCGCCAGATATTCTCCGGGCCTTGTCGCCCTCTCGACCCGCCAACCCCTGCCACGTAAGCTTCGGGTGTTGACACCCGGAGAAAATCGCCGTGCCCGAAACTCTCACAGAATCCGACCTTCACCCCGAAAACGTCCAGGCCCATGGTCTCGCCAACGGCCCGTTGCATGAATCCCTCATAGCGGATGAGATTGCCTTTCAAGGCGAGAAACAGATCGCCGCTCAGACGAAACACGACAGAAAAAAGAAGCCCGGCAACAGATTGAAGGAAAAGAAGAGCTCCGCCAGAGCCCTGGCCGCTGCTTTCCCCATGGTGGCGCTGATCGACGAGCAGGTGCGGACCAGCATCCCGCCGGAACTCGTGGAACGAGTAAAACAAGCGAAGAGCAGGAAGGTCATCATCAGTTCAACCTATCCCTATGCGACTCAGATGAAGGAGTCCGCGTATCTGGAAGAGGTCGAACTGCTGCAGATCGAGCTGGTAAAGATGCAAGCCTGGGTCAAGGAAGCGGGCGAGCGCATCGTGCTGATCTTTGAAGGCCGGGACGCTGCGGGCAAGGGCGGAACAATCCAGCGGTTCACGGAAAACCTGAATCCTCGCGGCGCCAAGGTTGTGGCCCTGGCCAAGCCCTCGGACACCGAACGCGGACAGTGGTATTTTCAGCGTTACATCGAGAGGCTCCCGACCAAAGGTGAAATAGTCTTCTTTGATCGCTCCTGGTACAATCGCGCGGGTGTCGAGCATGTGATGGGATTCTGCACCCCGCACGAATATCTGGAATTCATGCGCCAGGCGCCGGAATTTGAACGAATGATGGTGCGCAGCGGAATCCGGCTCTATAAGTTCTGGTTTTCCGTCAGCCGGGAAGAACAGTTGCGGCGGTTTCTTGGCCGCGCCCAGGATCCCCTCAAACAGTGGAAACTAAGCCCGATGGACGTCGAATCCCTGGGCCGGTGGGAATCCTATACCAAGGCTAAGGAAGCGATGCTCTTTTACACCGACACCGCGGACGCGCCATGGACGATTGTGCGTTCCGACGATAAGAACAGGGCACGTCTCAACGCGATGAAACATGTCCTGCATACCATTCCCTACGCCGGCAAGGACACCGATGTGGTCACCGCCCCCGACCCGCATGTAGTCGGGTCGGCAAAGTCGATTTATGAACATGGGGAAAACACCCACGCGCACGCCGTCGCGCATCACGCCTGACGCCCTCAGTTGGCCTGTTCCGGCGCCGGCGCGGGCGTTGCCGGTCCGCGCGGGGTCGGCGCCGGCGCAGGTTTTGGGAACTCCTGTTTGCCGTCGAGCGCAAACACGAACAGCATTGGCGGAAACTCGACTTTATCGTTGTTGGGGCCCACCACATTCGCCGGTCGGCCCAGACCACCCATGAACGCCACATACTGTATTCCGTCGGCCTCATAAGTAATGGGAGCACCCATGCCGGTGCGTCCGGTCTTTACCTCGAAAAGCTTCTCGCCCTTATCGGCGCTGAAGGCGCGGAAGCTGCCGTCGTTGACGACCTGAAAAACCAGATTACCCGCCGTGGTTACCGTGCCGCCGCCGATGCCGCCTCCACCATCTGCCCGCCAGACCAGCTTCTGATTCACCGGATCCCACGCCTGCAGCCCGCCGCGCACGCCCTCCGGCGCGATCGGTCCCATCGACGTCGTCAGATGGCGCACCTCGCCTGTAGGCCGCCTGTAACCGTTGGTCCCGGGCTTCAGTTCTTCCGTCGCCTGGTACAGAAACGGCATATAAGACGCGTTGATGTACACCAGCCCTGTTGCCGGATTCCACGACATCGGCGACCAGTTGTGAGCGCCGCCGCCGGTAGGAAAGATTTCCACGCCGTCGAGATCGTAGTAAGCTTCCGGATTCACCATCGGACGCCCGCGCTCGTCGAAGCCGGTTGCCCAGCTTACTTTGACGAACGGCGCCGCTGATAGAAATTCGCCCGTACCGCGGTCGAGCACATAGAAAAAGCCATCCTTTGCCGCCTGCGCAATAACCTTGCGCGGCTTTCCTTTTATTGTCAGGTTGAGCAGCATCAGTTGCTGCACGCTGTCGAAGTCCCAGTTATCGTTGGGGACCGTCTGATAATGCCACTTGAGCTGCCCTGTCGTCAGATCCACCGCGAGGATCGAACACGTATAGAGGTTGTCCACGTGCTGCGCTCCGCGGAACTTCTGCACCCACGGCTCGGCATTGCCGGTACCCACGTAAACCAGATTGGTTTCGGGATCGTAGGCCACGCCATCCCACACCGCGCCGCCTCCGCCGTTCTTGTAGAAATCGCCGCCCCATGTTTTTGCCGCAGCGCGCATAGCCTCGTTTTCGTAAGGTTTCGCCGGATCGCCCGGCACCGTGTAAAAGCGCCAGGCGCGGTGGCCGGTTTTGGCGTCGTACGCGTCGAAGAAGCCGCGCGTCGGCTTATCGCCCCCGGAAACGCCCACGATCACCTTGCCGTTGGCCATGCGCGGAGCCATTGTGATGGTGTACAGATCCTGCGGGAAAGCGACGCGCGCCTCCCACACTGGTTTTCCCGTCAGAGCGTCGAGCGCGATCAGCCGTCCATCGATCGCGGGCGCGAAGATCTTGCCGTCATAGAGGGCAATGCCGCGATTGACGATGCCGCAGCAGATCCGCGGCCGCACCGCGGGCTGGTTCACTTCCGGATCCCATCGCCAGATCTCCTTGCCCGTGCGCGCGTCGAGCGCGTAAACCACGCTCCAGCTGGTGATGCCGTAGAGCGTGTTGTTCCACATCAGCGGCGTGCCTTCCTGATTGCCGCCGCCGGCGCCCAGCACGTACGACCACGAGAGCCCGAGCCGGCTCACGTTCGAGGTATCGATCAGCTTGAGCGGGCTGTACCGAGTCTCGTTTTGCGTACGGCCATAGCTCAGCCACGATCCGGGAAGGGAATCGGCTGCCGTGCCGGCGTTCTTCAGGACCTGGGCATCGACCGGGGGCGGTTGTTGACCCCGAATGACAGCGACGAATGCGAGCGCGGCGATCATGCCGGCCGGGAGTTTTTGTTCCACCCGGACATTCTATGCCCAATCGAGCGGCTTTGGGAGCCCGGCCGGTCGCATATAATGCCTGCTGATGCGTAGTAAATTTCGACCGATGTTGCTGGCGATGCTTTTTCCTCTGGCCGCCGGCGCGCAGCAGGCCGCGGACTGGCCCATGTTCAACCGCGATCTCGCCGGCACCCGCTACTCCCCGCTGACGCAAATCAACACGGCCAACGTCGGCCAGCTCGCCAAAGCCTGGACGTATGCGTTCAATCGCGAAGGCAAGACCATCAAGGGCGACAGCCCCAGCGAACTCTACCAGGAAATCACGCCGATCGTCGTCAACGGCGTGATGTACCTGCCCTCGGGCGATCGCGTCGTCGCGCTCGATCCCGAGACCGGTAAGGAGATCTGGACGTACGAACTCAACGGCGGACTCGCCTCTTTCCGCGGTGTCGCCTACTGGCCCGGAGACAAGAACAATCCCCCGCGCATCATCTTCACCACTGCCAGAAAAATGATGGCGCTCAATGCCCGCACCGGCAAAGTCGACCCTGGCTTCGGCAACGAGGGCGAAGTGCCGCTGACGGTGCCCTACGACGGCGCGCCCACCATCTACAAAAACATGTTGCTGGTCGGCACCAACTTCTATGGACCCGGCGAGCGGCATATCGGTCCCCAGCTGGAACAGGCCGGCGGCCAGATTCCCGACGCGCATGGCTACGACGTCCGCACTGGAAAAGAAGTCTGGACCTTCCACACCTTTCCGCATCCAGGCGAAACAGGCAACGACACCTGGGCTAACGACAGTTGGAAGAACCGCACCGGTAACAACGTCTGGGCCTTCGCCCTCACCGTCGACGAAGCGCACGGCATTGTGTACGAGCCCGTCAGCGGGCCGGGCGCCAACTTCTGGGGTGGAGACCGGCCTGGCGCGAATCTCTTCGGCAACACGCTGGTCGCGCTCGACATCATGACCGGCAAATTGAAATGGTATTTCCAGACCGTCCGCCACGAGCTCTGGGACTACAACCTGCCGCCCGCGCCCGGCCTGATCGACATCGTCCACGACGGAAAGAAAATTCCGGCGCTCGCCCAGGTTGGAAAATCCGGCTACATGTTCATTCTCGACCGCCTGACGGGCAAGCCCGTCTACGGAGTCGAAGAACGCCCCGTAGCCAAAAGCAATGTTCCCGGCGAAGCCAGCTTTCCCACGCAGCCATTCCCGCTGAAGCCGCCGCCGCTCGGGCGCGTCAGCTTCACCCGCGACGACATTGTGACCGCGAACGATACCACGCCCGAACACGCCAAAGCCTGCCAGGAGCTTTACGACAAATTCGGCGGCCTCTACAACGCGGGACCGTTCACGCCTTTGCCCTACCACGCCAAAGGCGCGCAGTCGCAGCCCGGCATCATCTTCCCCGGCCTCACCGGCGGCGTGAATTGGGGAGGAACCGCCACCGACCCGAAACTCGGCTACATCTTCGTGAACTCCCATGACAATCCGTTGACCGGCTGGATGGAGGACAACCCCAACTACACCCCCGGCAACCCGAACGGACTTGTGCCATTCATACGAACCGGCCCGCCGGGTCTGGGCGGCTTCAATGCATCGGTGAAGGATGCGAACGGCCGCACCATCGGCAACTGGCCCTGCTTCAAACCACCATGGGGGCGTTTGATCGCGGTGAACGCCAACACCGGCGACTTCGCCTGGGAAGTTCCTCTCGGCGTGACCGACACGCTGCCCGAGGGCAAACGGAACACAGGCGCTCAGAGCCTCGCCGGACCCATGGCGACCGCGGGCGGCCTCGTGTTCATCGGAGCCACCAACGACAACCGCTTCCGCGCGTTCGATTCAAAGAACGGCAAAGAGCTGTGGACCTACAAGCTCGACTATACGGCGACCGCCGTCCCAATCACCTATCAGGCAAAGAACGGGAAACAGTACGTGGCGATTGTAGCGGCGACCGGCGGAGGGCGTGGCGCAACGACGGAAAAAGGTCTCTTCGTCTTCGCCCTCCCATAACCCCTTTTTCACTCTGCGGTAGCTTCTCCTGTACCTGTAGGGCAGATTGGCAATCCGCCTGGCCGTTGGCGCGAACACGCCAATGCCGATTTGCAGAGGCCGCTGAACCTCCCAATCCTGCCCTGGAGCGCATCGAATACGCAAAGCTATCGCGTCCCTTGCCTCTTCGCGATCCGGGACAAGACACCCTTCTGTGTTTTACTCGCGGGTTTGCTGAGGCACGGGTTTGCTGAGAATAGATGAATGGATTCGGCGCTCGCGCTTGTTTGCTTCGCGGGCCGGGATCATGCGAATGATTTCTTCTTCCTCATTTTGAGCCTCCCTGCGATAGACTCTTCGCGCTGACGGAATCGAGCCCATTCTCCGAGTCGCGCGTGATCCGGCCAGAGCTCCGCAACCGACTGTCGATTAGGGTCGAGAAGCCGACCTTTCGGGACTAATCCCTTCAGCGAATCTCGATGAAGCGGTCACCCGCCCCGAGTCGTTCCAGCACGGTGGGCCAAAGTCTCCGAAACAAATCCAGGAGAGCGACTCGCCGACAATTGCCGACCCGAACCCAAATGAGGCAAGCGTCGGCGCTTCGTAGCGACATGTGCGTGAAATCTTCATCCTTCGACACCAGCACGAAGTCGTTCGCGGCTGCGTAGCGCCAAACCTCGGCGTCCGATGCCTCCCGGAGATCCATATCCGCAACGTGCGTAGCCTCGCAGCCGAGGTCCGTCTCGATAAATCGCGCGAGGGCTGGAGGGAGTTGGTTGTCGACGAGGAATTTCACGCAGACAGCAGAACGGGATGGTCCGTCTGCCGCGCCGCATACTCGATGGCCGCCAATATGTCGTCACGCTCCAGGTAAGGGTAGTCCTCGAGTACCTCATCGAACGTGGCGCCTGCACTCAGCAAGTCCAGGATGTCACTCACGCGAATGCGCATGCCTCGAATGCACGGGCGTCCCCCACACTGCGCGATGTTGATCGTTATCCGGCTGAGGCGGTCTGTCATTCGCGTCGGACTCTCAAGACCAGTGTAGACGAGGGCGGCGGGATCTGCCGCCAGGGCCGGCTGACGGTATTGCCTTGCCTGAACTGGCAAGCAGGCGATGATACGTGCTCCCCGCCGGAACGCCGCCGATGATTACAGAATCGCGGCATGAGCAAGCCAAAACGCAAGCGCACACCGAAGACCGTCTTGCGGCTGCCTGATTTGGAGCAGTCGGAAACCGCAGTCCTCAACAGCCTCACATCGGCGAGCTCTCGGCGGTCTTATGATCATGCCATCCGCGAGTTCACGGACTGGTACTGTTCTGAGCCCAGGCTCGCGTTCAATAAGACCGTGGTGACCCGGTACCGCATCTTTCTGGAGCAGGCAGGCTACGCAGCGTCGACGATAAACCTTCGTTTGGCAGCCGTGCGCCGGCTTGCCTGCGAGGCTTCCGATGCGGGCCTCCTCAGTTCTGACCTCGCAGCGGGCATCCGGCGAGTAAAGGGCGTCAGGAAGCACGGGGTTCGGATTGGCAACTGGCTCACCATCGATCAGGGCAGAGACTGCTGTGTGCTTTCGACCGCACGACACTCCGCGGCAAGCGAGATTACGCGATGGTCGCAGTTCTACTCGGCTGTGGACTGCGCCGTGCCGAACTCGCAGCGGTCAGAGTAGACGACCTTCAGCGACGAGAGGAACACTGGGTGTTCGCTGATCTGATCGGGAAAGGTGGCCACGTGCGCACTGTTCCCATTCCGAATTGGGTTGGGTCAGCCATTCAGACTCGGCTGACCGCTGCCGAGATTGCTTCCGGAAACATGTTCCGCGCCATCAACAAGACTGGCCGGCTCGCGCCGAATGCATTCAGTCCGAAAGTGATCTGGTCGATTGTCACGTCCGCCTGCCGCGATTGCGGCTTGGCGGGTGTTGCTCCCCATGACCTTCGGCGTACGTGCGCTCGTCTCTGTCATAACGCTGGAGGCGAAATCGAGCAGATTCAGTATCTGCTCGGGCATGAGAGCGTTCAGACAACCGAGCGGTACATCGGCTGCAAACAGCGGATCAGAAACGCCGTGAACGATCAGATCGGGTTAGAGCCCCCGGACAGCGGGGCCGGATGACACTGGCCGACTTAGGGTGACTAATCGACCCTCGAACGCCGTTTTCCGGGGTGCGATTCGGTCCGGCCCTTGGCCCAGCGGAGATTTCTGCTAAAGAAATACCCTGAACCGAGAAACTTCACCGTGACGATGTACACTGGCAGCGTTGCCAACAGCTCTTCGGCTCGGGCCGTACCGGTTATTCTTCTATTCGGCAGACCGGGCCGAGCCGCCCCACATCCACGTGGAGCGGGATGACTGTGTAGCGAAGTTCTGGCTCGAACCGGTGCGCTTTGAGTCGAGCCGTGGATTTGCGCGAGCGGAACTTCGGCGAATTGAGGCTATGATTGAGGAGAGCGAATTGCTCCTTATGGTCGAATGGAATGAGTATTTCGGGAATTGAAATCAGGGAGGCCCTCGCCCGGAGCGTGACTGTGAGCGACGAGGCGCTGACTGCCGATCTCGCCGACGGCAGGACCATTGTCGTGCCACTGGCCTGGTTCCCGCGCCTCCTGCACGGGACACCTGCGCAGCGAGCCAACTGGCGTCTCATTGGTGGAGGCGCGGGAATCCACTGGCCGGATCTGGATGAGGACATCAGCGCGGACGGCCTTCTGGCGGGCCGCCGGTCGGGCGAGACGCAGGAATCCTTGCGGAAATGGCTTCAGGCGCGCAAAACCGGATGACCCAGGCCACACGCGATGGTCGCCGTTTCTCCATAGCCACGAAGTCGCCAGGTCCCCCTGCCACGATGGAAGGCTTGCAATAGAATAACGCGTCTACCCCGAATCCAACGGACACAGGCCGACTTATGGGGAGTAATCCGTCGCTCACTTCCGGGTGGCTGACAAACCGCCCGGAACCCAGTAAGACCCGCGCAGTTACTGCGAGTCATATTGGCGGCGTATCGTTGACACCGGTCAGAGTCTAACCATTCGATGACGCTACGAATCGTCTACGGTCCGAGCTCTGCGAATTCGCGAGGACTGTGGCACGAGCTAGGCGGCGGGAAGACTCGGAAGAAAGCGACCCATCAAACCGGCCACGTCGTGGGTGGCGCCCGAAGAACTGCATGGGCCCGAAACAATGCCGGGCTAAGCCGTCCGCCTACATTTTTTGAAGGGACTGGAGCGCCTCTTTGAACTTCGTGACGGCATTGAGCTTCCGAAGCGTGCCCTCTGGCTGCGCGATGACGAGATTCAGGGCCCGAATGATGAGCGGGTTCTTCGTCTTCGTCTTTAGCCGTTCGGCAAGGACGCGCACACGGCGGTCCGCTTTGGCCATTTCGAAATCCACGGTGAAGTCCGGATCGTTGAACAACCGGAGGAAGATCACCACCGCTCCTTCGGCGAACCCGTCGATGTACTGGTCGTAATAGACATCCGCTGTGGAATCCACGCCCTCGCGGTAGCCCCGCCCATTCCCGATATGGCATTTGGCGATTGTCTTCACCCATTCAAGCTCGGCAGCCTTCGGGATGATGCCGCTCGGGGGAAGGGATGCAGCGAGGCTTTTTGCGTGTGGTCCTTCGTTGTAAAAGTTGTTCATGCCATTGTGCGCCGCCATTAGGTTGCGCAGTTTGTCCAACAGCTCGCCTGTGAGCACGTCTTCGGACCGATACTGTTCGCCATCGACGTGGACGAGGAAGTCGTCGGCGAATTTCCGGCGTTGAGTGTCGCCCTGCTTAACGAAGTGTTCGTGACGCGCGCCGATCTGGAACTTGCGGTCATCGCTGGCCAGAGCCCATACGTGGGGTGCGAGGTTGGCGATATTGGTCCTGCAGTCTGCTTTCTGCGACGGGTCAACGTAGATACCGAAGATCGTCCAGAGGAGGTCGTCGATGCGGTCTTGCGTGAACTTCCCGAGCTCGATCGCGATCACCGAAATGTCCTTCGTCGGGATCAACGTGGTCCGGATGTTCGCGAGCAGTTGCTTCGTGGCGATGACGGAGTGCTCAGGCTTCGCCGTGATCGCGTACCGAAGGCAATTCGAGAGCCACGAGATCATCTCTTGCCCGGTGAGCTCGCTCTGATTCGGGTGCGCGGCACTCGCGTGGTTACGCATGTAGTTCACGTGCCGCAAGCGTTCGCGGTTTACATCTGTAAGCAAGCCAACACGGGCGCATGTGTCGATGAGCGTGAAGTCATCAAGGAGGCCCAAATCCTCTTCGGTCTGGAGACGCGACCGGTAGGACTCGCGCTTCTCCGCTGTGTCGAAGAAATACGAGAGGTCCATACTGACAGCCAACCTCCGCAGCGAGAGAATGGTCTCATCCCAGAGAAAATTGAGGGCGGCATCGAACAGGCCGACCATGATCGAGACCGAGAACTTGCTCAGGTAATACGCCTTCTCCCGTTGCTCGTACGGCAGGATGTCGAGGGTCTGCTGCAATGCCTGCAGGACAAAGCGGCGCTCGCTGAACTCGACGAGCACGTTGTCGATGGGCAACCCGAGGCTGCTCAGGTACCCAGCGAGCGGCTCGTTAAAGCCTTGGATGGACGTCTCCAGTTCGGTGGTGGGCGCGATCACAACCCCTTGCGGGGCGGCAGGTACAAGGGCACCCGGCTTGTTCAACGGCATAGAAGAATCCCTTTTCCTTCAAAAGACATAAGCTATTTCAATTAAGTACCAGGACGATGTTCGTGATGAGGCTGGTGATCGTGTCATCCGCTTGTGGCGCGAGAATCGTGACGAGCGACGGGTGCGCTGCCATGTTCCGGCGCGTCAGGTACGTGTCCAGGATCTTCTTCGTGTTCGAGCTAGCGAAGAGGCTCGCGTTACTGCAGATGTCCAGGACCTCTTGCTCCTTGAGCTCCTCGAAGTCCTCGCGTTTGGCAACCACCAAGCCCGCACCTTTCTTCTGTCCAACACGGGCGAGGATCTTCGTGTTAAATGCCGCGAGGCGTGAAGGATCGTTTACGACCCAATTCAGCAAGTGGCCGTAGGCGAGGTTCCACGTCATCACGATCGCGGCCCGGAATGCCTTCACGTGGTAGCACTTGATCGCCTCCGAGAGAAACAGGCGTTCAGCTTCGTCCGGCACCTTTCCGACCAAGCCCTTGAGGAGCTGCGAGACGGCAATCGTCGTTTCATGCTGGCCGTATTTCGCATCGAACTCCGCGCGCACCTTCCCCTCAAGGCGGAATCCACCGTTAGCCGGCAAGACCACCCTCGGTCGTCGATCGATGAGCCGCTTAAAGAGCAGGCTCAGATTGGGCTCATCCAAGTACAGCATCTTGTAGCATGACCGAATCGCTGCTTGGTCGATGATGTCCTGCTTACGATGCGTGTGCAGGTACCATGCGAAGTGCAGGATCTGATCGGGCTGTTGGAGCTTGGCGAAGGTTGGAGCGAGTGCTACAAACTCACTCAGTTCCATCCATTTTCCTCACGTCATCCTCGCCGATCGGCGTGATCGCGTACTCGCCAGGGTTAACGCGGCGGAATCGGTCGTTCTTGATCTGCGTCCGGAAGCTCACGTCCCAATCAGACTGATTCGTCGGCCATCCAGCAGTCCGGTAGCACGTGTACACCTTGTCGATATTGATTGTTGGGCTACCGCCATGCTCCTTGAGCCAAAACGCAGCCGCGAGGTGGCGTTGGGTCGCTTTCTTCGGGTTCTTCTGCGCGACGAAATCCTTGAACGTGATGCCAGTCCCCGTCATGTCGAGGTCGTGCTTGTACTCAGGGACGCGAGGCTTGTACGTCGTCTTCTGCTTCGGGGACTTCGTAGCAGGTTCTTGACCAGCATCCTCAGGGTCCACGATGTCAGCGTCCTGGGCCTGGTCGTCGAGTTCTTCGGTCTCGGCCTCGGTTCCAGCGGCGAGTTCTTTCGGGGATTTTGGCGCGGGGACGCGCGTGGGCGCTCCGTTAGTACGCGTCGTCAGCGCATGGGTAAGTTGGCGGATGCTGTTCTCAACGGATACATTGCCACCTTCAAGTTCGAATTCGATGACGCGAAGCTTGACCTTCGCCCGATCCTCGTTGCCGCTAGCCTTGGGCATAACACTGCAACCTCCTACGAAAAAGTAGTACGGAGTAGTACTTAGCGTAGCACGGAGAGAGTAGAAAATGTTCCGGAACGACAGCGCGATGAAGCTATTAGGGCGTGTTCACACTATTAAAACATTTAATTGGTAAAATGTTTGTAGGATGGAAATCACGGAAGAACAGTACGCCCGCATCAAGGAAAGCCTGCCTGTACAACGCGGAAACGTAAGTCTGACCAACCTGCAGGTGCTGAACGCGATTCTGTATGTGGCGGAGCAGGGCTGCAAGTGGCGGGGGCTTCCAAAGCGATTCGGCCGTTGGCACACGATCTATATGCGTATGAGCCGGTGGGCGAAGAACGGCGTATTGGACCGCGTGTTTGAACAACTGCAGTTGGAGCAGATTGTACGCATCAGGATCGAAGCATTCTCTATTGACTCCACGTCGGTGAAGGTTCATCCGGACGGAACCGGCGCTTTAAAAAAAACGGACCACAGGCCATTGGAAAATCCCGCGGCGGATGGAACACCAAGATTCATATGGTTGCCGCGGATGCTCGAACGGCCATAGTCTTCGCTCTGTCTCCCGGCCACGATCACGATGCGCCGCACGGGCGGGCCCTGCTGGAAGAGTTGGGACCTATGCCGGAAGGCCTTCCGATGCTTATGGATCGCGCTTACGAGGGCAATGAAACCCGGCAACTGGTTCTCGATCTGGGTATGTTGCCGGTGGTCCCACCTAAGTCCAATCGGCTGCATCCGTGGGACTACGATCACGCAGTCTACAAAAAACGCAACGAGATCGAGCGCTTGTTCCGCAGGCTCAAAGGCTTCCGCCGGATCTTCTCACGTTTCGAAAAGCTCGACGTCCTCTTTCTGGGGTTCCTCTCATTCGCACTTATCGTCGAAGCGTTGCGCGTAGTGTGAACACGCCCTAGATGAAGAGTTACGACGCGAAAGTATGCTTACTGTGTGCTCAGTTTGCATTGTGAAGGTGGCACAATGCGGGACTGGTCGAAAACGCTGTTGCCAGAGCGTAGTCGGGCAAAAACCGGTGTGCTGGTTTTCCAATCGACGGCCGTCTTCCCAAGCTGGAACGTTCTCCGGGCGTGAGCAAAATGCAGGATCAGGAACGATAAACGCGCTTGCCTGCCGGAGGCGCCGCGTCAGGCCAACCCGGCCCGTTGTGCCAGAATCACTGATATGAAGCGTCCGTTCTCAGCGACGGTTTGGCGAGAGGGCGACTGGTTCGTTTCGCAGTGTCTTGAGGTCGATGTCGCCAGCCAGGGATTGACGGAAGACGAAGCGCTCGCCAATCTTCGTGAAGCTTTGGAATTGCATTTCGAGCCTCCCGTGGCGACACACCCGCCTGTCGTCCGGCATATTGAGGTTGAAGTTGGGGCGGCTTAAGCCCCTACCGTTTCGAGAGATAAGCGCCGCCTTGAAGCCTCGGGGTTCCGGGAAGTGAGCCAGAAAGGCAGTCACGTGAAATTCGCGCGAGTCAGCGATTCCCGGACGGATACTGCAATCGTTCCGCGAAAACAGGAGATCCCGGTCGGTACGCTGCGCAGCATTCTGAACCAGGCGTACATCAGCCTCGACGAGTGGGAAAAGCTCTGAATTTCTGATCACTCCCGATAAACGCGCTTGCAGCAGGCAATCAGCGTCCGCCGATTGGCAGCCTGTGGCAAGTCGTTTTGTTCAGCTTGACGATGACCAGAGATCCAAGCGTCAAATCGGACTCATATCCGGCGAGCACCGCTTCAATGATCTCCAGCACCGCGAACGCGTCCAGACCCTGTCTCCGCAGTCGAACGACAGAAGGGCCGGTAGCCCCGGAAACCGCAAGGATGGCGTGAAAGTCCGCGTCAAGAGTAACTATCGCAGCCTCTCGCTCCAGAGACCACGCGAGAATTTCCTGGTCGGTTGCGCCTGACATCCCCACCGTCGCCAACGTGCGTGGAATGATATCCACGTTCGCGGAGCAAGGCGGCCGTGTCGCGCGGAACTCCCTGGTCGAGGACCACCGGGACGGGGCTGGCACCACTCAAGCGGCGGTCGTTTCCCGGGCTGCGTCTTCGAGGTTGGCCGCTGCAAACGCCAGGGCCTGTTGAACGTCCTCCGGCTCAAGTTCCGGATAATTGCGGAAGAGGTCATCCCGGCTCGGATATTGCGCCACGGACTCTACAACGCGCCGCACAGTCAACCGCATCCCCCGGATACACGGCTGACCATTCATCTGATTCGGGTTCCACGTGATTCGATTGAACCTCTGCATGATTCCCATTTTGATACATTTTCCGGTCGGCTATTCGTTTCCGATCGCAAGAGACGAGATTAGTTCTGTTAAACGCGCTTGTGGCCGCTGGCCGGCAAGCTCCGGGTGGATCATCCCCCACTCCGAAAATGAGCCTGTGCAATGCCGCTCAGCATTACTCCCGTGAAAGGCCGGGTCACGTCACTTTCACGGATTCTTATCGGAATGCTCCAGCGGACAAGGGCGGGCTGGGGCCTGAATGTTCAGGTCAATCAGGAACATCGACTTGTCCACCAGGTTCGGGTGACTCAATCGGCATACTCGCCTGCCGGTACCACCACTAAAGCTCTCCACCGTGCAGGATGCAAGATTATTCACTTGACAAAAGTTACTGCCGGCCGGGACGTCCGAAATAATCAATCCCGGAGTCGTCTCCCGGGGCCTGCCTCTTCGCAATCCGGGACAAGACACCCTTCTGTGTTTTACTCCGGTTTGCTGAGGCACGGGTTTGCTGAGGATAGATCAATAGATTTGGCGCACGCGCTTGTTTGCTTCGCGGGCCGGGATCATGCGAATGATTTCTTCTTCCCCATTTTGAGTCTCCCTGCGATAGACTCTTCGCGCTGACGGAATCCAGCCCATTCTCCGAGTCGCGCGTGATTCGGCCAGAGCATGGTTAGAGCGGTCACAAGTCGACTGCTCAGTACCGATGTCCGGGAACCCTTCCCGTTATTCGCTCCCCCACCCTTTTCCCTGCGACCTCCACAGCAGAAAACAGACTAACGGTGTTCCGATCAGAGCGGACAAGACCCCGACGGGTAGCCCCGCACGCGCAACGCTGCGGGATAGATCATCCAGACCCAGAACGAAAAGGGCGCCCAGCAAGCCCGCGGTTGGGAGCAGACGCCGGTGGTCGGGGCCGACGAGCATCCTCGCACAATGCGGAACCACCAGCCCGATCCAGCTGACGATACCGCTGACCGCGACCTGCGCCGCCACGATCAGCGAGACCAGCACGATTACTGCCCAGCGCAGCAGGATGACGTTGATGCCCAGGGACAGTGCGTCGAGGTCGCCGAGCGACAGGAGATTCAGACGCCAGCGCAGGGCCATCAGGACCGTGCCTCCGAGGAGCGTTGGGATGGCGATGATCGTCACCTTCGGCCAATCCGCGTTGACAAACGAGCCGATCAGCCACGGCACGATCCGGAAGATGTTTCCGTAAGCTTCCACGAGGCCGGTGAGGGCGAGAAAAAACGCGCCGATGAACACGCCGGCCAGAATCAGCACCATGCTGTTGCCGCTGCCGCGGGCCAGCTTCGCCACAGTGAAGACGGAAGTGATGGCGAGCAGTCCGCCGGCGAAAGCGAGGCCCGCCAGCGCGACCGGCGGCCACTCGAGGGCGATCGCCACCACGCCGCCGAACGCGGCGCCGGAGGTAACTCCGAGAATGTCCGGGCTCACCAGCGGATTGCGCAACATGCCCTGCAATGCCGTGCCGGCGATGCCGAGCCCCAGGCCGGCCAGAACCGCCTCCATCACGCGCGGCGGCCGAATGATCTTCATTACGGTCAATTCCTTCAGGTCGACTGCCGGAGCGCCGGTGGCATGGAACGGCCAGAGCAGGCTGAGCAGGATCTTCGCGGAATGGCCACACGACATCGGATACATGCCGACGCACAGCGATGCGAATATCGCCAGAATCAGCGCGAGCCCCAAAAGAACGGGCGCCGCCCACCCATACTTTGCCGGAAGCGAAATCGCCTTCGCGTGCGCAACGGGCTGGGCGATGGGTGTTCCGGTCATTTCACGGCCCGCGGCGCATGCGGCAGCACCGGCACCAGGGTTCCGTGCTGTTCGCCCTGATGTTCAAAGAACAAATGCCGGATGTCGACACCATAGAGCGCGCGCAGATTCTCTTCGTTCAGTACCTCGCCGGCGGCGCCACTGACGAACTCCGTTCCGCCCGGCATCAGCAGGGCGTGGTCGGCCACAGCCAAAGCGTGGTGAGGATGATGAGTTGTGAACAGGATCGTCAACCCATCCTGATACGAGAGGCGCGTCATCCAGTCCAGTACCACAATCTGATTCTTTAAGTCCAGCGCGGAAGTAGGCTCGTCCAGGATGAGGATCTCCGCTTCCGAAACCAACGCGCGGGCGAAGATCACCAGCTGCCGCTCGCCGCCCGAGAGCTCATGGAATGGACGGTGCGCGTAATCGGCGATCCCGAAGCGTTCGAGCTCCGCCAGTGCCGCCGCCTCATCGCGCGCCGAAGGCTGGGAGAACATTCTCACCTGCCGCACGCGGCCCATCAGCACCATATCGAGTACCGAATAGTCGAAGCTTACCTGAAAGAGCTGCGGCACAAACGCGGTGCGCCCGGTTACTTCGATGGTCCCCTCTGCCGGCTTCATGGCGCCCAGCAGGATCTTGAGAAGCGTCGTCTTGCCCGCGCCGTTCGGCCCAAGGATGCTGAAGATGGCGCCGCGCGGGACTTCCGCGCTGTAATTCCGGAACACCCAGCGCCCGCGCGTATACGCATGTCCGAGATTGCCAAACTCAACCGCCGGTTTTTTCACTATGCTATTCACGGCCCCAGCCTTTCGCCTGCGACTTCCACAGCAGAAAACAAACCAGTGGCGTTCCGATCAATGCGCTCAACACGCCCGCCGGAACCTCTGTCCGCAACACGGCTCGGGTGAAATCGTCCAGGCCGAGAACAAACAACGCGCCCAGCAAAGCGGAGGCCGGCAGGAGGCGGCGATGGTCCGGACCCACCAGCATGCGGGCAACATGGGGAACCACGAGACCGACCCAGCCCACCACGCCGCTGACCGCCACTTGTGAAGCGATGATGATCGAAACCAGCGCGATCACCACCCAGCGCAGCAGCCCGACTTTCACGCCAAGGGTGCGGGCATCCAGATCGCCCAGCGACAGGAGATTGAGGCGCCAGCGAAAAGTCATAAGCGCAGCGCCGCAGCCAAGCGTTGGGATGGCGATGCTGGCGACCTTCTTCGCATCCGCGCCTACGAACGTGCCGAGCAGCCAGTAAACGATGCCGGGAAGGTGAGCATCATCCGCCACGGATACAATCAGCGTGACGATCGCCATGAAGAAAGCACCGATAAAGAGACCGGCGAGAATCAGAATCATGCTGTTGCTGCCTGCGCGGGAAACCTTTGCCAGCCCGAAAGTGCAGGCCATCGCCAACATGCCGTAAGCTAAACAGGGCATGGTCGCGTATTCGCCCCTCCAACAGCAAGCGAGTTCTGATCGACCATACGTGCTTTGGACGCAAGGGAGGTCTTGCACCGATTAGCTTGCCCTTGTTCCAAGGGGTGCGTTTGTTAGGCGTTGAGCAAATTTCATTATCTGACATGATCGTACTCCTCTGTTGCGAGGAGGAACATGCACCCCAGCCCGAAGGCCGTGAAACGATGTCGGCTTTCAGAGGGTTACGGTCATCGCAAAACTTTAGCCGCGAATTGGGGCAACCTTAATGACCCTACTGTATGGACCGGCCGTGCGGTGCAAGCCGGATGTGAGCGATGGAGGTGATTGGTCTTGCGCATCTGTATCCGGCCCGTGAAGGGAGTGTTCATGCTCCCGGCCATCATGGATATCCGCACGGATCCGATCTCATTCGCGAAAGGCCCTGAGAGGCCGCAAGGGTACATCAAGATCACGGATGCGACGGTGAGATCGTTTCCCATCTCCTCAATCCAACTCGCAGACCTCGGCAGCTCCGGTTTTCGTCGCCATAGTTGCGATCCAAAGCTCTTCCTCGTTACGCCGTATCTAATACGACACGCGGCGACGCTACTGGTAGCGACGTTGCGCCAAGACGTCCAAGCGATCCGCGCCAATTTGTTGGCGAGCGCAACTACCACAACATTGCGATGTAATCGCCGTTCGCTGCGGCGGCGAGCCACGATCCAAAGCTATGCTTTGCCCAGCTTGTTGGTCGGAGCAGTATGCTCGAGCGCCTTGGATGAAGAGCATGCGCAGATAGCGGTTTCCGCGCTTGGTGATGCGGCCAAGGATGGTGCGATCACCTGTCGACATTTGCTTCGGCACCAGCCCAAGCCAGGCAGCAAAATCACGGCCTTTGCAAAGGCAGCGCCATTGCCGACGGCCGCCACCATCGCACTCGAGATGACCGGTCCGATCCCCGGAACCGTGATTAGCTGCCGGCAGCCCTCGTCAGCGCGCGCCAGGGCCTCGATCTCATCCGTCACCCGCTCGATGCGCTCATCGAGATTTTCCCAATCAGCCACTAAGGTCCCAGATGATCCTGATCATTCGGGGTGATAACACATCGGTCGCTGTGGCCAGATATCTGTGGCAGCTGCTGTCCTAGGAAGCAGCCCTTGGCCGGACCGAGATGCCGTGCTCCAATAGAAAGCCGCGAATCTGATTGATCACAGCCGTCCGATTGCCGATCAGGCGAGACCGCACGCGATGGAACGCTTGCAAGTCCAGTTGCTCGTCGGTCTTTATCGGAACGCACCGCGTTGATGGGCGTTCTACTGCTTCCGCAACTGCCTGCGCATCCCGGAAATCGTTCTTGTGACCTTGCCGGAACGGTCTCGAATAGGCCGGCGGCACCTGCTTGACCTCGTGACCGAGCGCTACCAGCTCACGAGCTCGCTATGTGGTGGCCATGCCGGCTTCGAGGCCGACGAGGCAACGCGGCACATTCGCAAATCGTGCGGCAATCCGCCGCGAGAGACCTTCGCGCAATACGATCGCTTCTCTTCATCCAAGCCAATCACATGCATGTGTTCTTGCCCGTATCGATGCCAATGGTGCGTGCGATTATGGTATCTGCTTCCTGGGCATGGCGATGCTCCTCCTCGCTTTAAGCCCCGCCGACTCCGATAGCCGTTAGGGGGGGGAGCACGGCCGGTCGATCCCATTCAGCGACATAGCACCGTCTTCGGCCAGACGATTCCGTGGAGCGGTAGACACGCGAACGTTGGTGGCCGAGGTGCGCGAAAACCGATAGTGTCGGCGCCGATTGCAGAACCTCGCAGCTTTCCGTGATTGTGACAAGGGGCCAAAGCATGAAAACGAAACTCGCGCGCTACGGGCTGTCGATGGTGAAGGGCGGCATGGCACTCGTCGCAGCATTCGCGGCTCCGGCATCGGCACAGGAGGTTCTGCCGTTTCCGCCCACGCCGTCAGGCAGCATCGCCGGCCGTACCATGCAGGAGTCGATCTACAGTCCTCTGCCGGCGAGTCGAGCCATCTGCCCAAGGACGCGCCGAACATCATCATCGTGCTCATCGACGATGTCGGTCCCGGCTTGCCGGACACTTACGGAGGCGAAATCCATACGCCGACGTTAAGCCGCATCTGCAAGTGAGGGTATCTCCTACAACCGGTTCCACACTACCGCTATGTGCTCGCCCACGCGCGCGGCGCTGTTGACCGGTCGTAATCATCACCGCGTCGGCACCGGTCAGATCGCCGAACTCGCCAACGATTGGGATGGCTATTCAGGCGTGCATCCCAAGAGCAGCGCCATGGTGGCCGAGGTGCTGAAAAGACTACGGCTACAGCACTGGCGCATGGGGCAAGTGGCACAACACACCGGCCGAGCAAACGACCGCTGCCGGGCCCTTCGATTACTGGCCGACTGGCTACGGCTTTGAATACTTCTACGGATTTCTGGCGGGCGAGGCCTCACAATACGAGCCGAACCTGGTGCGTAATACCAGCTCGTCCTTCCGCCCGAAGACCCCGGCGGCATGGCTACCACTTGAGCGAAGATCTTGCCGACGACGCCATCGCCTGGCTGCAAAACCACAAGGCCTTTGCAGCCCGACAAACCGTTCTTCATGTACTGGGCGAGTGGCGCTTTCCACGGTCCTCACCACGTCATGAAGGAATGGGCCGACAAATATAAGGGCAAGTTCGATGACGGCTGGGATGACTACCGCGAGCGGTCTTCAGCGCGCCAGAGGAGATAGGCTGGATTCCCGCCGAACGCGCAGCTCACGCCGCGGCCCGAGACGCATGGCCGTCCTGGGACAGCATCCCCGAAGACGAGAGACCATTTCAGCGCCGCCTGATGGAAGTGTCGCCGGCTTCACCGAGCACGTGGACGTCCAGGTTGGCCGGATCGTCGACGAATTCGAGCGGCTCGGCTACGGCGACAACACCCTGATCTTCTACATCTGGGGCGACAACGGTTCCTCGGCGGAAGGCCAAAACGGCACCATCAGCGAATTGCTGGCGCAAAACGGCATCCCCACCACCGTCGAACAGCATATCAAGGCGCTCGAAGAACTCGGCGGCCTCGACGTGCTTGGCTCGCCCAAGACCGACAACATGTATCACGCCGGCTGGGCCTGGGCCGGCAGCACCCCCTACAAGGGCACCAAACTCTTCGCCTCGCATTTCGGCGGCACGCGCAACCCGATGGCCGTTCGGTGGCCGGCGAAGATCAAGCCCGACGCGACGCCGCGCTCACAATTCCACCATGTGAACGACGTTGTTCCGACCATCTACGACATCGTCGGCATCACGCCGCCGCGCGTGGTCAACGGCGTTCCCGCAAGACCCATTCGACGGCGTCAGCTTCGCCTGCACTTCGACGACGCCAAGGCCAAGGGAGACTGCACACCCAGTACTTCGAGATCATGGGCAGCCGCGCCATCTACCACGATGGCTGGATGGCCTACGCCTTCGGACCGCGGCTCCATGGGTTCCGGGCTTGCCAGCCGGGCATCAAGCGAGTGGACGCCGGACAACGACGAATGGGAGCTCTACAACCTCGAACGAGGACTGGACGCCAGGCCAACGATCTCGCCGCCAAGATGCCGGAGAAGCTGGCGCAGATGAAGGAACTCTTCCTCATCGAGGCCGCCAAGAACAACGGCTTGCCGATCGGCGGCGGACTTTGGGTTCCCGTGGTTCACCCTGAGCTGCGAATCGCTCCACCTTACACGGAGTGGACCTTCGCCGGCGACATGACGCGCATGCCGGAGTTCGCGCGCCGGCTCTGGGCAACAAAGCCAACGTCGTCACCATCGACGCCGACATTCCGGCTAATGCCAACGGTGTGCTTTACGATCTCGGCGGCTTCTCCGGGGCCTCACCTGCTTCGTCGAAGACGGCATGCTCTGCTACGAATACAACCTCTTCGACATTCAGCGCACAAAATCAGCGCCAAGGAAAAGCTGCCGACCGGCAAGGTGAAGATCGAGGTCGAGACGAGGTACGCGAGCAATACGCAAACGGTCGAAGGC
>CAWBIS010000229.1:0-11600 GCA_963788485.1 Terriglobia bacterium | reverse complement strand
GCATCCGCCGCCGCCGCCGTCAGCAATTCCTGATGCACGCGAAACTCGCGGTACTTGCCATACGAAATCAAAGCGTCCGACACCTGGCGGAACGCAGTCTGAATCGTTTGCCGGTAAGTGAGCAACGCCTCTTGTTGCTGCGCCTCGGACAAACGCAAATTCGACCGCAGTCCGCCCGGCATTAAAGATCGGCTGCGTGAGCGGCGCGCTGAAATCCCACGCCGATCCCGGTCCCGTGAACAAGCTGATCAGGCCCTTGCTGGCCATCCCCGCGCTGCCGGTGAGCGGAAGGCTCGGGAATAACTGCGCTCTGGCCACGCCAATATCCGCCGTGGCCGACGCCAGTTGCTGCTCGGCCGCGCGAACATCCGGGCGGCGCTCGAGCAGACGAGAAGGTATTCCAGCCGGTACCTCGGGCGGCGCCGGTTGTTCGGTCAGCGGCACGCCCCGCTCGATCGCATGCGGATTGTCGCCGATCAGCGTGCTGATCAGGTCTTCCTCCACGCCAATCTGGCGTTCGGTATCGGGGATGGTCTCCGCCGCCGTTTCCACCAGTTGCTCCGCCTGGCGCACGTCCACCAGTCCGGTGGCGCCTCCGTTGAGAAGCGTCTGAGTCAGCGTCAGCGACTCCCTGCGCGAGGCCAGATTATCCCTCGCAATCTGTAGTTCGAGATCGAGTTCGCGCATCTGGAAATACGCGGTTGCGACATTCGTAACCAGCGTGCTCAGCACTTCGCGCCGATTCCATTCCGCGGCCAGCTGGCTCGCCCGCGCCGCTTCCGTAGCGCGGCGGTACCTTCCCCAGAAATCCGGGTTCCATGAGAAAAGCGCGCTCAATTGGAAATAGGTGAACGTGAACCCCGGTATCCGCTGGCTGGTAAAGGTCGGGCCTGCGCTCAAGGTGGGAAACTGATTGGCGCGCGTTATCCCGACCTGATCCTGCGCCTGCAACACGCGGCTGGCGGCAATCTGCACGTCGTAGCTGTTCTTGACCCCGGCGCGAATCAGCGTCTGCAGCTGCGGATCCTTGAAGAGCTCCCACCATTTCTCGTCGCCCAAAGAAGCCGTGCCCGCAGCCGGGGCAGCCGGGGCATGGTAGAACTGATCGGGCGTCTTCGCCGCCGGGCGCTGGTAGTTGGGACCCACCGTGCAGCCGGTCAGAACAGCCAGTGCGGCGCAACACGCGCCTGACGCGAGCCCCCGGTTCATGCGGGCAACTCCGCCGGAGGTTCTCCGGGCGCAGGTTCATGGCTGGTCTTATGCGATCCCGTGATCTTCGCCGTGATCAGTTCCACCACGTCGAATGTAACCGGAATCAGGAAAATAGCCAGCAGCGAAGCCGCCAGCATTCCGCCGATGACCGCCGTGCCGAGAATGCGCCGCGACACCGCGCCCGAGCCGCTTGCGGTCCACAACGGAATACAACCCAAAATGAATGCGAACGCCGTCATCAGGATGGGGCGCAAACGGATGCGGCCGCCGGTCAATGCGGCGTCGGCCGCGCTCTTCCCTGAGTCGTACTCGTGTTTGGCGAACTCCACAATCAGAATGGCGTTTTTGGCCGCTAAACCAATCAGCATCACCAGCCCGATCTGCGCGTAAACATCGTTGTCGAAATGCCGCCACCACAGGAACAGATACGCGCCGAACACAGCGATCGGCGTACCCAGCAGAACGCTGAACGGCAGTGACCAGCTCTCATACTGCGCCGCCAGAATCAGGAACACGAACAGCAGTGAAAGCCCGAACACCTGAACCGTCGAGACGCCCTGCGCGGCCTTTTGCTCCTGATAAGACATGCCTGAATAATCGAAGCCCATCTCCCGCGGCATGGTGGCGGCAAAAACCTCTTCCAGTGCTTTCATGGCCTGGCCCGAACTGTAGCCCGGCGCCGCCGAGGCGTTGATCTGCGCGGCTTCGTATTCGTTGTAATGCATGGTGAATTCCGGACCCGCCACGCTCTTCGTATCGGTGACCGCCGTCAACGGCACCATCGTGCCGCCCGAGTTAGCCACATAGAAGCGGCCGAGGTCGGACATGCGCGTCCGGTAATCGCCTTCGGCTTCCACATACACCTGCCACTGCCGGCCGAAACGGTTGAAGTAATTAACGAGGTACCCGCCCATGAAAGCGCCCATGGTCTGGTAGACATCGGCCACATTGACCTGCTGGCGCTCGACCTTGGCCCGATCCACATCCACGTATTCCTGCGGCACATCCGGCAGGTCGGAACTGGTGACCCCCGTCAGCTCGGGCCGCTTGCGCGCGGCGGCGATGAATTTGTTCACGTTCTCGGTCAGGAACGGAACGCCGCTGCCCGATCGGTCTTCGAGCATCATGGTGACGCCGCTCGCCGTGCCGACGCCGGGAATCGCGGGAGGCGAGAACGAAAACGCGACGCCGTCCGGCACCTTCGACAACGCGCCGGTGATATGCGCGCGGATGGCGTCGTACTGCTCCTCGGGTTTGGTGCGCTCATCCCACGGCTTCTCTGTAACGAAGAAGAACGAGCTGTAGGTATCCTGCACCCGGCTGAGCAGGCTGAAGCCGATCACGCTGGTGCAGCCCTGCACGCCGGGCGTATGCAGAATGATGTCCTCCACCTGGCGCGCGGCGGCCTGCGTCCGCTGCAGCGAGGCCGCGTAGGGAAGCTGCAGATTCACGTAAATGTAGCCGTAGTCCTCGTCGGGAAGAAACGAATTCGGCAGTTTGCGGCCGATCATCACCGCCGCGCCAGTGACGATGGCGAGCAGCAGCAGGGCCACCACAGCCTTACGGATGAGCACGGCGGAAGCCCCGACGTAACCCTCGGTTGCGCGCGCGAACATCCGATTGAACCAGTTGAAGAAACGGCCAAGCGGGCCGGGCTTCCGGTTCTTGTCCTTCGGTTTCAGCAGCAGCGCGCAGAGCGCGGGGCTGAGCGAGAGCGCGTTGAAAGCGGAAAACAGAACCGAGATGGCAATGGTGACGGCGAACTGCTGATACAACCGGCCCGTGATCCCGCCGATAAACACGGTCGGAATAAACACCGCGGCCAGAATCAACGCCACCGCCGTAACCGGCCCCGAAACTTCCTTCATCGCCTGGATCGAAGCGTCGCGCGGCGACATGCCCTCTTCGATATGGCGCTCCACCGCTTCCACCACAACGATCGCGTCATCCACCACCAGTCCGATCGCGAGCACCAGGCCGAACAACGACAGCGTATTGATCGAAAAGCCCAGGAACGGAAACACGGCAAACGTGCCGATCAGCGATACCGGGACGGCGGCAAGCGGGATCAGCGTGGCCCGCCATCCCTGCAGGAACAGGTACACGACGAGGACGACCAGGCCCAACGCTTCGAGCAGCGTGATCACGATTTCCTTCATGCCCGCGGTGACAGACGCCGTGGTATCGAGGCTGACCGCATAGGTAAGATCGCTCGGAAATCTCTTGCTCAGTTCGGCGATGCGCGCGCGCACTCCGTTCGCCGCGTCCACCGCGTTCGATCCCGGAAGCTGATAGATGGCCATGACAGCCGCGGGCTTGCCGTTGTAGCGCCCGGAGAGATTGTAAAGCTGCGCGCCGAGTTCGATACGCGCGACGTCTTTCAGGCGCAGGACCGAGCCGTCGGTGTTCGCCCGCAACACAATCTCGCCGAATTGATCCGCGGTGATGAGCCGTCCCTGCGTGCGCACCGTGTAGGTGAACTGCTGACCGTTCGGGACCGGCTCGCCGCCGATTTGTCCGGCGGGGTTAACCGTGTTCTGCGCCTGCAATGCCTGAATGATCTGCGGCACAGTTACCTGCAGCTTCGCCAGTTTATCCGGATTCACCCAGACGCGCATGGCGTACTGACCGGCGCCGAAAACGTTGATCTGCGAGACGCCCGGCAGGCGCGTGATCTCATCCACCAGATTGATATAGGCGTAATTGGCGAGGAAGACGTTGTCGTAGGTGCCCTTCGGCGAATAGAGCGACAGCAGCATCATCGGCGAAGTGGGAGATTTGCGGATGGTGAGGCCCGCGGTGTTCACCTGCGCCGGCAGTTGCGACTGGGCCTGCGAGCCGCGCATCTGCGTCAGCACCTGGTCGATATTGGGATCGGTCTTCACGTCGAAATCGACCGTGATCTGGCTCTGGCCGTTGTTGGCGTTGACCGAGTACATGTAGTTCATGTTGTCGACGCCGGTGATCTGCTCTTCGAGCGGCGCGGCCACCGATTGCTCGAGGGTCTGCGCGTCCGCGCCAGGGTAGCTCGCGGAGATCTGGATCTCCGGCGGCACGATGTTGGGAAATTGCGCCACCGGCAGAGACAGCATGGACACGATGCCCACGATCACCATAACGATGGCGATCACCATCGCCACGATCGGGCGGCCAATGAAAAACTTCGACATCTTACTTCAACCCCGCGCTCGGCGATGTCGCATGATCCAGTGAAGGATCGGGTTTGGGATTCACCAGCAATCCATCGCGCACCTTGGTGAGGCCTTCGGAAACCACCTGCTCGCCCGGTTGGAGACCGCTGTTGATAATCCACATCTCGCCCACGCGATCGCCGACCTGAACAT
The DNA here is from genome assembly GCA_963788485.1 of Terriglobia bacterium. GTDB lineage: Bacteria > Acidobacteriota > Terriglobia > Bryobacterales > Bryobacteraceae > BOG-234. Next base: position 7,044 of record CAWBIS010000229.1, on the reverse strand, counting down.
TGGTCAGCGCGATATGGTTGCCTGGGCCGACCACCGCAATCTGATAATTGCCCTGCAATTCCGAAACGGCTCGTTGCGGGACCAGCAGCGCGCCTTTGCGCAAAGTGGTTAACGCGCGGATTCTGCCAAACTGGCCGGGCCGAAGGACGTTGCCTGGGTTGGGAAAAGCGCCGACGATCCGGATGGTGCCCGTCTGGTTGTTAACCTGACGATCCGCGAAAACGATTCGCCCCTGGCGTGGGTAGATGCTCTGATTGGACAATGTCATTTGCAACGGAACGGGGCTGTCGGCGCGCAGAAAGTCGGGCGATCCGCCTTGTCCCACGCGGCCGGCGAGCGCCAGATATTCCTGTTCGCTGATCGGAAAATAAGCCTTGATGGGGTCGACCTGCGAAATCGAGGTCAGAATCGTGCTGGGCCCGACGAGATTGCCGATCTGCGTGGTGGCGATGCCCGCGATGCCGTCGATCAGGGACGTTACGTGCGTAAACCCGAGATTCAGCTGCGCCTGTTCCACGGCGGCTTCATAGGTCTGTATGTTGGCCTGCGCGGTTTTTATTTGCGCCTGGTTCTGCGCCCGCGTTTGTACGTCGTTATCCAGTTGGCTCTGCGCGATGGCGCGCGCCGCGGCCAGCGGCGTATCCCGATTCACGTTGATGTTGGCGAGTTCGAACTGCGCCTCGGCTTGCGCCAGTTGACCCCGCGCCTGCGCTACTTGCGCCTGCGCCTGATCCAGCGCAGCCTGGAAAGGCCGTGGATCGATTTCAAACAGAATGGCGCCTTTGTGCACGAGCGAGCCTTCGCGGTAATTCTGCTTGATGAGGTATCCGCTCACTTGCGGCTGGATATTCGCGTTGACGTAGCCGTCGAGCGTGGCGACCCAGTCTCCGTAGATCGGGACATCCTTCTGGATCACTGGCGTGACCAGCACCTCCGGCGGCGGAGGCGCGACGTTGGCGCTGGCCTGCTTGCTGGCGCAGCCTTCAAGGGAAAAAAATGCGGCGGCGGATAAGGCCGCTGCGGCGATGACGCGGCTCGTCATCATTGTTTTAATCCCACGGGTCTTGCGTTCCAGTTGCCCAGCCGCGCGTTCAGATAACTCGACAGCGCGATCTTGTATTCGCAAACGAAGTGGCGCCTTTCCGGCGCCGAAACCTCACCGTTCAATTGATTCAATCCTTTCACCATTTGCAGCGTTACAGTCGCGTATCGGAGCGCCTTGGCTCGCGGGAGACCGGGGTGCACCGCGCCGAAACAGTGGGCGAGGCGTATGCGCAGCTTGCGGCGCAGCGAAAGCGGACTGCGCGTGCTCAGCGGGGCGTCCAGCAGCGCCAGAAAAGCGGGCCGGCTCTCGGCGAAATGAACGCTCAAAGAAATCAGACGCTCGACCAGGCGGTCGAGACTCAGATTTCCCGCTTCGGCTTCGAGACCGATCAGCAGGGCCTCATAGTCCTTGCCGTATTCAATCCGTAACGCGTGCGTAATCGCGAACTTATTCGGGAAGAACTGGTAAAGCGAACCAATGGGCGCATGGGCGCGGACGGCGATCGCGCTCATCGTGGCGGCCTCATACCCCACGGCCGCAATTTCAGCCCCGGCCGCGCGCAGAAGCTGCGCGACCCGGCGTTCACCCCGAAGCTGCTGCGGTATCCGCCGCGGCGCCTCCGCAACACATGAGGACATACTCACATATTAGCGGTCGACCCTACGGCGGGATGGAATCCTGCCTGTCGCGGGGCTGGTCTAATCCGTATCGAGCGACGGATCTTTCGGCGGGTACTCGAACGGTACGTCATCCTCCGGAACTTCCCGCGTGCGTACGGCGGCTTCGTCCGGATACGGACGCTCGACACCGCTAACCGCTTCCGCCTCGAAGAACTGCCCTTCTTCCACGAGTTCCGCGACGCTTTCCGATCCCAATTCCTCCTCCGACAGCCCCATATCGTCTCCGGACTGGCCGGCGGAGCCCGGGCCGGGGCGATCGTGCTTTGGTTCTCGCGAGTACGTTCTCAGTGTTATGTCGTCCGGTTGCTTCATACCCGGGCTCGATGCAAGCAAATGGCCGTTCGCAACTTTGGAAAATAATTCTGCATTGTCTTAACCGCTTGAAAACCAAAGACGAATCGGATCGCTGTCAACTGGAACCCGGTCTGCCGGGTACGGTCCTGAATCTCGCCCGGCTGTATCGTCAGGTCGTCTGGATACAGATCCATGAAAACACCCCGCGATCAGCTGGTGCTGAATCTGATGCAGGCCGTCATCGGCCGCCCCCTGATCGACAGGATCGAAGCCTCGCGCGACCCCCTCGCCCTCTACGACGTCATCATCGAACCCAACCTCGGCTTCCACGGCGGGCGTGAAAGGGCCTGCGACCGGATTCGCGAACTGATTCGCGACCCCAGCATCCGCCGCGACAACGCACACCCCTACATTTTCGCCACCCTGACTGGCGCCACCATTCGGGAAATCATCGCGAACGACTCCGCGCAGGCTGCCCCGATCGATGACCCGCTGATTTCCGTGCGGCAAAGGTTGACCGATGGCTCGCGCGCCATTCATCGGATCTGGGAAGACACCGAGGTGCAGCCGCTGCTCACCGAATCGGTCACGACGGTCAAAGCGGATGGCGCAAGAGCGGCGTTCGCGGCGGAAGGCAAGGACATCGTTTGGGCGGTCGTCGATTCGGGCATCGACGAAAGGCATCGCCATTTCAGCCAGTTCAACAACCTCGTGCTGCCCCTGCCATTTCAGCACCTCGACTTCACCGGCGGCAATTCCCCGCTTACCGATGAGTTCGGCCACGGCACGCATGTGGCGGGAATCATCGCCGGAGGTATGGAGGAATCCACCGTTCCACAGGCGATTCTCCGCACCCGCGACGACCTGAGCGGCGCCGTCTCGACCACCATCCGTCACATTGACCGGCCCATCCGGGGCATAGCTCCACGTTGCCGGTTACTGAGTCTCAAGGTTCTCAACGCCGAGGGAAAAGGGAAAACGAGCTCCCTGATCGAAGCGCTTGCGGCCATCGAGAAGCTGAACGATTCCGGCCGCCGTATCGCCGTGCATGGGGTCAATCTAAGTCTCGGATATCCGTTTATGGCGGAGTGGTTCGCCTGCGGCCAGAGCCCGTTGTGCATGGAAGTGAATCGCCTGGTGAAGTCGGGGGTTGTGGTGGTCGTGGCGGCGGGCAACAGCGGCTATGGTTCGATTGACGCGATGTCCGGATCGCTCGCAGCCGCTGGTTTGACGCTGACGATCAACGATCCGGGCAACGCGGAATATGCCATCACCGTCGGCTCCACGCATCGCGACATGCCGCACATTTACGGCGTGTCTTACTTCTCTTCCAAAGGGCCCACCGGCGACGGCCGTTTGAAGCCCGATCTGGTGGCTCCTGGCGAGCGCATCCTGTCCTGCGCCGCGGGAAAAATCAGCACGAGCGGCGTCGATTATGTGGAAGACAGCGGCACCAGTATGGCCGCGCCGCACGTTTCCGGTGCGATTGCCGCTTTCCTGTCCATACGGCGCGAATACATCGGTCAGGCCGAAGAAGTGAAACGCATCTTCATGGAAACCGCCACCGACCTCAAACGCGACCGGACATTCCAGGGAGCGGGTCTCGTCGATCTGATGCGAGCCATCCAGGCCGTATGAATACCGTGTGTAAGCTGCCTTACTTCGAACTCGAGATCGACAAGTCGGGAGATCCTGTCGACTTCGCGGCTATCGACAGAATCGTTCCCGCTGAAAACCTGTTCATCATCGTCCACGGCTGGAATTCCGATATGAACGAGGCCCGCGCGCTCTACGAAAATTTCTTCAATCAATTCTGCCGGACCCTCGAAGCTTATGGCGCGCCGGGGGTCACTGCGCGCCAGTGCTCCGTGCTGGGCGTCCTGTGGCCTTCTGAAAAATACGCGGATCCGGCCCTGACCCCCGGCGGCGCGGCGGGGATGGGCGGCCGCCGCATCCAATCCCTGCGCCGGGCGCTCACCTACCGGCTCATGAAGAACCGCGCCGGCATTGTCGGACGCCGCGCGCTCGCCGTGACCCTGGATCGAATTCACCGCGCCTTCCCTGCCGTTCGCATCCACCTGGTGGGCCACAGCTTCGGTGCTCGCGCGATTACGGCCGCGGCGGCAACCGCCGCATATCCCGTGGCCTCCATGACGTTGCTCCAGGCCGCGTTTTCACAGAACTCCTTCAGCCCCGAGGGCGCCTTCCGCAACGTCGTCTCCGAGCGTAAATGCGCCGGTCCCATCCTGATCACCCACAGCGTGAACGACGATGCGCTCGGCCTCTGCTATCCGATCGCCTCCAGAATCCTGCGCCAGAATGCAAGTGGATTGGGCGGTGCCAACGACCTCTATGGCGCCCTTGGCCGCAACGGCGCGCTCCACACACCCGAGGCGTCTTTCGGCGACCTGCTTCCGGAGGGCGCGAGCAGTTCGTTTTTGCGAGGAGGCATTTTCAATCTTCGCGCCGATAACGTGATTCGCGCCCACTCCGACATCGTGAAGCCGGAGATCGCCTGGGCATTACTTACAGCCGCCGGCCTCGGCCGTACGTGACATACAATCATCCGCAGTGGCCAATCCCGCCCCCGTTGTCGCGGACACTGCCTCAGGGCAAATCCCTTCTTCCGACCGGAATGCAGCCGTCTTCGCCGGCTTTCTCGGCTGGACGCTCGACGCTTTCGATTACTTCCTGGTCGTCTATTGCCTCACCGCCATCGGGCGCGAGTTTCACAGCACGGATGCGCAGATGGCGCTCGCCATTACGGTCACGCTGGTATTCCGCCCTGTCGGCGCATTCGTTTTCGGGCTTCTCGCCGATCGCTACGGCCGCCGCCTGCCGCTCATGATCGACCTCGTATTCTATTCCGTGATCGAGGTGGCGACGGCATTCGCGCCAGGCTACCGGTCCTTCCTGATTCTCCGCGCGCTTTTCGGCATTGGCATGGGCGGCGAATGGGGCTTAGGCGCGTCGCTCGCCATGGAGAAGGTTTCCCCGCGCTTCCGCGGCCTCGTATCCGGACTGCTGCAACAAGGCTACGCTCTGGGAAATCTGCTGGCGGCACTCTGTTATTTCTTTCTGTTCGACCGCTGGGGCTGGCGCCCGATGTTTTTCATCGGAGGATTGCCTGCGCTGCTCGCCGTCTTCGTCCGCATGCGCGTGAAGGAATCCGAGGTCTGGCATCGGACGCGCAAATCCGACTGGGGCCAGCTTCGCCGGGCTATCCTGGCCAACTGGAAGCTGTTTCTCTATCTCACCCTGCTGATGACTTTCATGAACTTCGCCTCGCATGGCACACAGGACCTCTACCCCACCTTCCTGCAGCGCTACTGGCATTTCGACGCCTCGAAGCGCTCACTCATCTCTGCTATCGCCGGTCTGGGCGCCCTCTGCGGCGGCACGCTTTTCGGCTTCTACTCCGATCTCCAAGGCAGACGCCGCGCCATCGTCACCGCGCTCCTGCTCGCGGTCGCTCTGATTCCCCTGTGGGCGCTCTCGCCCACTACGGCTCTCCTCGTCGCGGGCGCGTTCCTCATGCAGTTCATGGTGCAGGGAGCCTGGGGCGTTATCCCCGCGCATCTCTCCGAGCTCTCACCCGATTCGGTGCGCGGCTTCCTCCCGGGCTTCTCGTATCAGTGCGGTGTGCTGATTTCCGCTTCGATCGTCTACCTGCAGGCGCTGTTCGCCGAAAGCTTTTCCTACGCCACCACCATGGCGCTGAGCGCCGGTGTGGTATTCCTCGGTGGAAGCCTGGTCGCGGCTCTCGGACGAGAACGCCACCGGCAGGTCTTCGGCAGCACCGAGTCCTGATCGAATCCATTCCGATATGCGTTATGAATATGCTGCGCAGCGGCGCATGCGAGAGAAGAACAAGAAGATGTACCGGGTGGCCCACTGGCCCATCTGGATCTGGGTCTTCTTCCTCGCGCCTGGACCGCTGACCTTCGACCTTTTCGCGCACGGCCCCTCATGGCGGAACATGGCATGGCTCGTCGCGGTCCTCGTCGGCACCGGTATCGCCGGCGTCTTCGGACAACTTCCCGGCGTCGAGCCAAGACCTTACATTCTGCGTTTCACCGAGGACAAACCCAATCCGCTTTACCGCCGTATCTGCTACACCTTCGCTTGGAGCGATATCGTCACTTTCGCTCTGCTGAACCTGGCCGGGCTGGTCGTCGCTGTGTTTACGGGCGGTTGGTACCTGAAGCAGATCTATCAATATGCGTATTTCCCCCTGTACCTCGCAATCCTCGTCCTGGGCGCGCTCGGCATCCTGCCGCGGGTGCGCTCCTCGACGAAAGGGGAGGGAACTGAGCGGCGTTACTTCTATGGTTCGGTCTGGGCGGTTACGCTCGCGCAGACATTATTACTCGTCCTCTGGAAAGCGCTGCCGCGCTCCCACACCGGCGACATTGTGAAGCTCCTCGTGTACGTGCTCGCGCTTGGGTTATTGGGCCTGGCGGCTCGCTTCGGACACTTGCCGCGTACGCGCCCGATCCTGCCCGGCGAGTTGATGGTCGCCGATTAGCATTGACCCCCTACAGCAAAAGGGCGTTAAAGAATAACTTGAATGTAAGGTAGCTCTGCGCCCGGTACTGCGGACGCATCCCAAAAAGCACCACATTCCCGTTCCCGTACTTGACGTGGATCATGGCCGTCTTGCCGGCAATCTCCTGCTCGCCCAGCAACCATCCTGAAGCCAGCACGCCGCTCTCCGGGTATTTCGCCACCGATCCCTCCTCCGTACTCCAGACCGGGCTGCCCTGCGACCAGATCGCAATCTCCTCCGGCAGCCCGCGCGTCAGCGGATCGCGCAGGTTCAGTTTCGCGTTCAGCAACGACCCTGGCGAATAGAACTCCTGCGGCGGTATCCCCGCGACAACGTTTCTGGCCTTGATCCCCAGCGTCTCAATGCCGTAATCGGACGCGCGATTCAGAAAGATCAGCGTACCGCCCGTTTTGGCAAATTCGCGCAAAGCCTGTGCACCTTTGACCCCCACTCCTCCGGTGTATTCCTGTGGCATG
>CAWBIS010000228.1:0-5609 GCA_963788485.1 Terriglobia bacterium | reverse complement strand
GCGAACGGCGATCGAACAAACCAGGCTGCTCCGACTTCGCTACCGCAACAAAGATCGAATCGTCGAACCGCACGATTATGGTGAGCACAACGGCGTAATCAAGCTGCTGACGTATCAGATCGGCGGCGCCAGCAGCGGCCCGCTTCCCAACTGGCGATGGATGGAAACGGACTTCATCTCTGACGCCCAACTACTCGATCAGACCTTCCCCGGCGGCCGCCCCACGGCTTCAGGCAAACACCACAAATGGGACAAGCTGTTCCTGAGGGTCAAACCGGCCGGTAAAAAGTAAGCGTTTGACCTCATTACGCAGCTTTGCCGAAAGGACACGAAGGTTCTCGCTTCCGGGTTGCCAACATTGCAGTCAGGCGGATGCCGCATTTGGATCACGTCGAGGAAATTCCGCTGAACGTGATGAAGCGCGACAAGCAAGCTGAAAGCAGGGTCTACCGGGCGATTTCGACTGTCGCGCAGATCAACTGGGCCGTCGACCGTTTTCCCAACGTAGGTCCCCAACCGGTGGGACTACTTCACGCGGAGTTGGTAACATCATTCGCGGGTTCAACCGAGCGAGCCTCTCTCTCAGAGCATTTTTCCGTGATTCGTCCGTCTCGAGTTCGATTGCCCGGTTGAGCGCGTCCGTTTCGAATCCCGCTATGTTGGAAAAGGGATGCTCCCTAAAGATAGCCGCTATCCTTTCGGCCATAATCAGGCACCAGTTCGCGGTCCCCCCAAAATCGGCCGCGAATGCGAGCGCCTTCGCCTCGTGCCCCGCGATTTCGGGAGTGTTGTGCTTCTTCCTCACTTCACCTATCCGTTCCGCCATCGAAAAGCAATGGGTCGGGCTCCCACTTGCTCTGTACGACGCCTGGAAAGCGTCCATCTTTGCTAAAGACCCTTCAAGAATGCGAATAACGTCATCGTGCAGAAGGAACCGCCGCCCAGGGCTATCGGTCAAAACAGCAAGCCCCTCTAGGTCCAGCCCAAGTTCCATATCTCGGACCTCTTTAGACAATTCAGGACGATCCTTCACAGAGCCGCCGCCGACTGACGCGGTACTGAGCGCGGCCGCCTCCATTAGCGCCATTTCTGCCGTGTCGTACCTCTCCCTGAGCCTCGTGATTCGGTCCGCCAACGCGACGCATTGCTCTAGGTCGGGCTCGAACGTGACGGAGTTCCTCAGCTTTGTTGCAACATCCAAGGCCTTGGCATATGACCATTCCGACTGTGGTCTCGCGTCGAATGCGGCCAAGAGTTCGGTGTGAATCTCTCCGTCGGGCGCGGCGTCCCTCGCCGCGAGTGCACAGATCCGCCAGATACCGTCGAACCACTCCTCAAGCAACGGAGCCGCCAGTTTTGCTAGCTCCTGTGGTGTGCCGCTCATCACGTCCAGCCGCCGATGATCCATAGCGCGCCGGACTACATGGGCGCGGAACTTGTCCAAGTCTAAGGAAAAGGCCTCGTCGTTACCCCGGACCAAACGCCGCTCGACCAGCCTTCCGAGCGCCGCATCTTTCACGCCAGCGGCTTCGAACGCCCAGCGTTGCCTCGGATTGCCCATGTTGACCACGCCGACGAGCGCAACGGCCACAAGTGCATCGCTCACACACGCTCGCTCGGCCAGCCCTTCCGGCAGCACCCGCTTGACCAAGTCGTCGTACATTCGCTCTGGCAAGTTCGTCGGTAAATGCTCCGGGCGCGTGCCCGCTAAGACCAACTGTAGTGCACGCAGCACGAATTCCGGCTGAGAATCGGCTGCTTCCACGATCTTGCGAGCGTCCGCTCTACTCATTTCCTTCTTCAGGCGCCGCGTGTAGGTGATCAAGTCGTCGTTGTCCGGTGCAATTGGCCGCAGTTCGTGCTCCTCATAAGACGCGGCCCGCGCCTTTTCTCCAAGGACATCGTGCGACGGCCAAGCGGTGATCACGCGCTTAACGGGCGGAGCGAGCGGTTCCTGCGGAAGCCTCCGAAGGTCGAGGAATGTCTTGAGTTCGTCGGGTTTGTTGCCTTGATAGTCATCCCAAAGCAAAACGACAGGCTCGGTGGATTTTATGCGTCGGAGCGCGGCGTCGAGATCGTGGACGGACTTCTCCACGAAGAGGACGCGGCATCCGGCCTTCGTTGCCCGTTCGGCGAACTCTAACATGAGCCGGGATTTCCCCGTACCGGGGTAGCCTTTCCAGAACTGGACCATGCGGCTGGTTTTCTTAGGGTCGATGAAGTCTTCAAATTCGGCGACCTCAGCGGCCCGGCCCACTATTTCACCGGTGAGAATTTCGGCGCGGTCCGCATCTTCCCACAGTAGTTCTAGCCCCGGGTCGGAACGGCGGCGGTCCCAATAGTCACGACGGAATTCTTCGGGCGATTGCAGCCCATGACCGATCAGGCTTTCGATTTGGTTGAGTTGGGCCAAGAGTTCGGCATGCGTTTGTCGCAGCCACTCGCCCAACTCCTTCTGCTCAGTGGCCAGTTGGGGGTACCAGCGCAGCAGTTCGTCCAGTTTGGCGGAAGCCTCTCGCTCCGCGTTCAAGAGGACCATCATGAATTCGTCGTTGCTGGAGGCGTATTCCTTCAGCGCGCGGATGTCGGAGAAGAGATCGGTCCAGAACAGCAGCGTGAGCGCCGCCCACCCTCGACCCTGTGTGGGACCTCTTCCGGCCGCGTCTTCCTTAAACACCGCGACCATAAGGGGATCGAAAACCCTCTGGATATACCTGGCGAGGCTAGTCCTGATATCCGCGACTTCTACGTCGTTCTTGCTGCGCTTCGCAAGTTCATCGAGCAGGCCTTCCCACGCTGCGAGATCGTGCTGCGATGTCTGGGCCTTGGCTTCCTCCGATTGCTTCAACCGCAGTGCGAGGTTAGGAATCGCAATCCGAGCGAGCGCGTCCTTCGGTGCGTTTTCGAGGTCCTTGAAATGCCCCTGCACTTCGGCGGCGAGGCTTTGCATCAGTTTCTTATGGCCATTCAGGCCGGGTTCGTCTGCTGCGCCCGTAATAGCTCGTTTGAGGGCTTCCATGACTAAAATGTTGAGGTCGTGATTTCGCAGCAGGATCTCGGTTTCGGGGAGGCGTTTGCGGTCCTTTTCAGAGGTCTCCTGAACTTCAGTATTCATGCGCCAACTACCCAACATGCCGAGAGCGCCTGCGACGAGTCCCAAGGCCAGCTTGTCCGGAGTGAGATCGCCCATCGTAAGTGACGGCGCGACAACGCCGCTGGCCGTTGCGAGCCCATAGAAGAGAACTTTCGCGCGGTTTAGCCACATGTTGGTGTCGGGCATAACGGAAGTTTCCGAATCTCTTACATTATGGACTGCTGCGAGCGGCTCGTGAGGACTGTCCACGTGCAGCCGCCGGGTTTCTTTCGCCATCGCGCACTTGCATCGATCATCAACTCAGGACCGTCAGATCCGCAACTTGACTTGGACAGTTTGTCGGCGAGAGTGCATGTGCCGGTGACCGGTCCCTCGCAGTCAATTAGCCCGAAGGTTCGCCGAGCCGGCTTTATCGATTCGACCATCCTCGCCCTTTTCGGAGCGCATGGTCCGGTTGTGCCCCGATTGTTCCGACTGTTTTGTCCGAAATTCCGCTCCTGAGCCATTATCTGTAGCACCCCGAGTTGGTGCAGATGAAAGGAGCGTATGCAGACTCACACAGTTTTGGACCCCGCAGAAGCTCGTTTGGCCGGGATTGGCGGCGAAATTCTCGCTGGCTCCGGCTTCGAAAACGAAGATCCCGACACCGATTTCGCCCGCGATGAATTCACCCTCGTCGCGGCGAGCCCGAGGGAGGACTAAATCATGGCCAGCCCTCAACCCGTGGGGAATGAGATCCCCGAACGCCGTGACTTCCGCAAAGAGGTCACCAAATCCATCATCAAAATGCTGGAGCAGGGCGTGGCCCCGTGGCAGAAACCATGGGATGCTGCGACGGTCGGCAACCTGGCCGTCCCATTCAATCCAACCTCCAGCAATCCGTATCGCGGCGGCAATGCCATTTACCTGATGGCGTCGGCGATCCGCAAAGGATACGACGACCCGCGCTGGATGACCTACAAGCAAGCAGCAGCCAACGGCTGGCAGGTCCGTGGCGGGGAAAAAGGAACGCAGATCGAGTTTTGGGAGAAGCGAGTCGAAGGCAAAGATGGCAAGAGTCTCGCTGCCGGCGACGGATCCGACCGCGAGGAGACCGGGCGGCAAACTGAATCCCGGTACATCCATCGTGTCTACACCGTGTTCAACGCGAAGCAGATTGATCGAATTCCAGACCGCAAGCCGAAAGTTCATTCCGCTTTCGCCGCCATCGAAACCGGCGAGCAAATCCTTCGGAATTCCGGCGCTCAGATTCAACACGATCAGGCCGACCAAGCCTTTTATTCCCGCTCGACAGATTCCATCCATCTGCCGCTCCGGGAGTTGTTCCACGATGCGCCGGGTTACTACGGCACCGCACTCCACGAACTGGCGCACTGGACCGGGCACCCCGACCGATTAAATCGCCAGACGCTGAACGAATCGTACCGTTTCGGCGATCAGAATTATGCACGCGAGGAGCTGCGGGCGGAACTGGCGAGCCTTTTTCTGGCGGCCGAGCGCGGCATCCCTCACGATCCGGGGCAGCACGCCTCATACGTAAATTCGTGGATCAAGGCTCTCCGCGACGACAAGAATGAGATTTTCCGCGCGGCTTACGACGCGTCGCGGGCGAGCGAGTTCCTTCTGGCGCTGGAGCGTGACAAGCCACTCGCGCAGTCCCTCGTTGCCTCACCCGAAACCTCACCGGAGCAACTGGAGCAGGAGGCCGCTCGAATCCAGTCGGATCTGGAAAGCGAACCGGATTTCACTGCTTCGAGCCCCGAGGCGGTGGGACGCGAGTCGGGTGAAGCCGTTGGCCGTTTCCGTCCACAGGACGGTACGCTCAGAATTCACGACAACGAGGCCGGGACCGATTACCCGATCGCACTTGATCCCACAGCGCAAATCCCAGCTGCTAACGGACTGGAACAACCGCCGCGCAATGGTGCGGAGAAATCGCGGCTCGCCGCTGAAGAGCTTGCCCGGATACATCTCGGGAGCGATGCGCGGATGAGTGTCGCGGTCACGGACGGCGGCATCTATCGCGGGTTGGTCATCGGGCAGACCACGGATTACGTGGTTCAGCAGATATCGAGGAACTCGGCGGTAGCGCATCCGAGGGATCTCCTCGACACGGAGGCGCACACGGGGCAGAAGCTGTCTATCACGTATTCCGATTCTCACGCCCATGTTCGTGAGGTTCGCGAGCGCAGCAAGACGCAAGTCAGGGAGCGATGACTCGACATGAACAAGCAGCCCAATATGTACCGCAGGCCGAGCGATCCGGGCTTTCTCGGTTCGTACGACTGGCGGTCTACAATTTGCGGATTCCTGTTGGTTACTCTGTCCTGTTTTCTTGCGACAGAGTACATCGCGAATGCATTCCGCTTTCAGCCGGCGCTGGGCGTTCCTATTTTCCGATTGGGCGCCTACGCCGTCTACCAGCCTTTCGCGTGGATCGCCTGGGGTTGGCGGTATTGCACTTCTCGCGAACCATGGATTCGGGAACCGCTCTTTCGCGGCGAAATGATCGCGT
>CAWBIS010000227.1:0-8965 GCA_963788485.1 Terriglobia bacterium | reverse complement strand
TTGCCGACGCGCTTCCAGACTTCGGCAGCCGGGCGATCGACAGTAATTTCCAGCGGAATGGAAATATAGGTCGGATTGGCGACCACAGGGCTGACCTGAGCCGACCCCGATTGAGCACCCGCCCCAGGAGTCTGTGCGCTGACGAAAGAGTTGAGGCAGACGACCGCAAAAGCGCAACGAGCAATCGTTTTACCGACGTGATTTGACATATCTCTCCAGAAGACCGCGCCTTGCAGCGTTGGTACTGACGCACATCTTGTCACAAGCAACATCCGGGAAGCAACCGGCTCCGGTGGAAGATCGTCACGCGGCGGCCTATGTTAGACTGCGCTGCTATTTTCGCCAGGCGAGGAGAACCTGATCCCCATGTCGACGACTGCGTCCCTGAACCGCACCTTTATCAAGTGCGCGACCAAATGCGCGCTGCCGGCCCTGTTGCTCCAATGCTCCTGTTTCCTGTTGGCGCAGGTCTCGGTGACAACTTTTCACTACGATAACAATCGGACCGGCTGGAACTCGAATGAAACGGTTTTGACTCCCGCCAACGTCGGCAGCAGCAACTTCGGCGTCCTGCGAACGGTAGCTCTGGACGGGCAAGTCGACGGGCAACCGCTGGTGGTTCCAAACGTCACAATCACGGCGGGACAGCATAAGGGCGTCCATTCGGTCGTCTACGTGGCGACCGAAGAGAACACGGTTTATGCGATTGACACGAGCGACGGGACGGTTCTGCTGAAGCCGAATTTCGGGAAGGCTGTGCCCAGACCCCCTGGCTGCACGAATAACAGTCTGGATGTGGGGATCAATTCGACGCCGGTTATCGACCCGGCCTCCGGCACAATGTATGTGATCGTTTACACCCAGACTTCGGGGAGCCCTTCCTACTACATCCACGCGCTCGATCTGGGCAGTCTTACGAATAAGGTCGCACCTCAACAAGTGATCGCGTCACACACGCTGTCGAACGGATCAGCCTATACATTCAATGCCACTGTGCAACGGCAGCGGCCCGGCCTGCTGCTGGCGAACGGAAATGTGTACGCGGGGTTTGGAAGCTTCTGCGATCTCGCGCCGGGTCTGTCGCGGGGGTGGCTGCTGGGATGGCAGACGAACACATTGACGCCACTGGCAGGGAACCAGCTCATAGACACGCAGTCCTCCTCGCCGGATTCTTTCTTCCTCTCCTCCATATGGATGTCCGGCTATGGTCTGGCCGCGGACCATGCGGGCAATATTCTCTTCGTAACCGGCAACTCCGACGCCGGCACATATGACGGAGTAACTGACATCCAGGAAAGCACGGTTAAAGTTTCATCCGATCTGACCACGGTCATGGATTTGTTTACGCCTTCCAATCAGGTAAGTCTCGACCAGAGCGATGGCGATTTCGGTTCGGGCGGGGTGCTGCTGCTTCCCTCGCAGCCCGGTGACGTACCTTATCTCGCGGTCGCCGCCGGCAAGGATGGAAACATGTATCTGATGGATGAAGACGATCCTGGCGGCTATTCCGCCACGACCAACAACGTGCTCGGCACTTATCCGATCGGGGGGTGCTGGTGCGGTCAATCCTACTTCGTCGATCCGGGGGACGGGCTGGCGCGTGTCGTATCGAGCGGCGGCAATACGGTCAATGTCTGGAAGCTTTCAACTTCTTCATCCGCTCCGGCGCTCAGCCTGTTTACGTCGTCGGCGGCAATTGTGGGAAACCAGAATCCCGGTTTTCTTACTTCTGTATCCTCGAATGGAACATCGAGTCCGATTATCTGGGCGCTCTCACATCCCGGGCCGGGCGTTGGATCGCCAATTTATCTGTACGCCTTCGATCCGGAGAGCAGTGGAACGATGAATCAGCTCTTCATGGCGGTGGCAGGCCAGTGGCCGAGACAATTGGCAAACTCGAATCTTGTGCCGGTGGTCGCCAATGGGCAGGTGTTTGTCGCCAGCCACGAGCAACTGCGGATCTTCGGCTTGAAGTGATTTTGGCCTGAAGTGATTTTGGCTTGAAGTGATTTGGGCTTGAAGTGATTTTGGTGGGCGGTTAGGGATTCGAACCCCAGACCCCCTCGGTGTAAACGAGGTGCTCTAACCAGCTGAGCTAACCGCCCCGACTTCCTACATTAGCAAAGCGGGAAATCGCCGATTCAGGCGCAACCGGCAGTCCGCCAGAAAGTATCCCGCCGCCAGGGCCGAAATCCACAGGACCGGATACCGGTATCTGATGTCCGCCACGACGATGTAATACATCGACGGATAGAGCCCCAGCACGGCCAGCAGAAAAACAGCGGACGCTTCGCGCCGCCGAGCCATCAGAATCAGTCCCGGGATGGATAGTGCCGTGATCAACCAGACGACGGCGGCGGGCCATGAAACCGGTCCCGGAGACGGAAACCAGAACTCCCTGATTCGCCTCAGCGTCAGACGCCGGAACCGATCCGGATGCAAGGTGATCCAGTGGACCGCATCCGCGGTCCGTTTCCGGTCGTAAGCCACCTCACCGAGGCTGCGGACCAGTTGGGCTTCTTCGCGGCTCGTATTCGGGTGATGCGCCTCGTAACAGCCTTCCCGCTCATCCTCGAGGAGACTGGAAGCGGCGCAGTCGTTGTTGGACGCATAAACGGTCATGCCGAAATTGGTACGCAGAACCGGGGCGCCCAACCGCAGATCGTTGCGCACGAGCCACACCGAGACGGCCAAAGCGATCCCTGCGATTATGGCGACACACCAGACAACGGCTCGGCGTCTTGCCGCCAGAAACGCCAGCCATGGCAGTATGACCAGCAGACAAGAGGGATTGAGCAGCGCAACTACCCCTCCCGCCAACCCCGCCGGCACTCCGCGCCACACGCCGCTCTTTTGCCCCGTGGCGGAAGCGGAAAAGAGAAGAAACAGAAGCAGACACGCGACTGTGTAACCCGTGTCCCAGGCCGGCAGAAGCTGCATGGCGGCAAGGCAGAGGATCGACGCAATCACGCCGGGAATATAATCCGCGAGCAGCACGAGCGAGACGCGCGGCAGCAGGATTGCGGTGAGTGTGTTGACTACCATATTGCCGATTGCCGCGGCATAAGTTACCCGGTTCGGGTCCCCGAGGATCCTGAACCAGCACGCCAGCAGCAGCGGGTAAATCGGCGGGTTCGCGGCTGTGGGGCCAGTATGCCCGGCGTCGAACGGATCGGCGAAGACGCCGTGCTCGGCCAGATTGCGGGCGATGGTCACCATTTCGAATCCCCGCCCGAAACCGAAGACGCCGATCAGGTGGAGGAGCCCGGCGATTCCTCCGGCGGCAATCAGCGCGAAGGTGCAATCAGCGGATGGCGCCCGGGCTCTCTCGCCGCGCGAAATGTCCTCGGAACCCGGGAGCATAATTCCAGCTAATAGAAAATATCGGGATGCGGCAAGCTGGCCGATGGTTAGAGCATGGCCGCTCACGTTGGTGGCTGGCTGCATGGAGCCGATTTGTATTCGAAAGTAAGCACCTCGCCGCTATCTGTCGCAGATCTTGCCGTGCGCGCCGCGCTCCTGTCAACTGAACGTATAGGCAGTGTGCATGTCGCCGCATTCGCTTGACACGAGAACAAGACAGGATTGCGCAATCGGCAACGTGCGCGCGATATGCCTCGACCTCGATGGGACGCTCTACAACCAGGGCAGTCTCCGCGCCGCGATGCTGATGAGGCTGGTGCAATACCACCTGTTCCGGCCACTGCGGGGCTACAAGGCCCTGAAGATCTGCGCCGCCTACCGGCGGGCGCAGGAAACGCTGCGAAGCGGCGATTCGAGACCGGCCGGCGAAGGTATCGCCGAGGAGCAGATTCGCATCGCGTGCGAACTAAGCGGCGAACCGCGCGAAATGGTGTTGAGTTGCGTTCGCCGGTGGTTTGAAAGAGAGCCTCTGCCGCTGTTGAAGAAGCATCTGCGGCCCGGTCTCGCCGAGTTCCTGTCTCAGGCGAGAAGAAGGGGAATCAGGCTGGCTGTCCTGTCGGACTACCCGGCCGCCGGAAAGCTCGAAGCCATGGGGGTAGCCCGCTTCTTCGATACCGTCGTCTGCGCTCAGGACACAGAAGTGCAGAAATTCAAGCCCCACCCGGCCGGCCTGCATTTCATTCTGCGTTGCATGGGCGTAGGCGCCGGGGAGGCGCTTTACGTGGGAGACCGGGTAGAGGTTGACGTAGAGGCTGCACGGCGAGCCGGGGTGCGGAGCGTCCTCATAGGCGGCCGCTCCATGTCCTTTATGGACAGGACTCTCGCCGTTCCCGACTTTTCCCGGCTGACGGCGGTGATGTTTCCATGAAAACGGCGCCGTCGCTTCTGCAGCACGAACCCGGCTCCGCTTATGGCGGCGGTTTTGACGTCGAAGGCGGTTTCGCGTCGCTCGCGCAACGGGGCGAGAGCGTCCCCGTTCTCACGCGGCTCCGCGCCCACCTGTCCATAGCCCGCTTCGACCATGTAACGAAAAACGTCTTTATTCTTCCCGGCATCGTTATCCCCATCAGCCTGGATTCGCATCTGGCGTCGACTGCGCTGGTGTTGCCGGTTATCCGAGGTTTGATTGCGGCATCCCTCATCGCGTGCAGCAATTACGTGATCAACGAAGTTCTTGATGCGCCGTTTGACCGCTATCATCCGACCAAACGATATCGTCCCGTGCCTTTGGGGCTGGTAAACGTCCCTCTGGCTTATTTGCAATGGCTGGTCATGATGGTCACCGGTCTCGCGATCGGCTGGAGTATTTCCACTCCCTTTGTGCTTGGCCTCATGAGTTTGTGGGTCATGGGGTGCATTTACAACTTTCCCCCTGTACGAACGAAAGACTTACCCTACCTCGACGTGCTTACGGAATCCGTCAATAATCCGATCCGGATGCTCCTCGGCTGGTACATGGTGGCACCGGTGCTGGTGCCACCGCTGTCACTGCTGTTCTCTTACTGGATGGTGGGCTGTTACTTCATGGCGCTGAAGCGGTTCAGCGAGTTTCGCGACATCAAAGATGCCGGCCTGGCAGCGTCTTACAGGCGCTCGTTCGCGTATTACTCCGAGCACTCGCTGATGGTGTCGGTCATGTTTTATGCGTCTTCGGCAATGCTGTTCTTCGGCGCTTTCCTGATTCGCTACCGAATGGAACTGGTTCTGACATTTCCGCTGGTGGCCTGGGTGATGGCCGTCTATCTGCAGCTTTCGTACGAACGCGACAGTGCCGTGCAAAACCCGGAGAGGCTGCATCGCAGCCCCAGGCTTATGGCCGCCGTCACCACATGCGTAGCGGCGATGATGCTGCTTCTGTGGGTCCACATCCCGGCCTTGCAGAACTTATTCAGGCCGACGCTCACAACCGGCCAGTAAGTTCCGCTGCGATGAAAGGGGAAGATGCTTCTTGAATGCCTCTCCGATACTGAATGCCCTGAAAGCTACGCCCGCCATCGCGGCTCGAACGCCTGGCGATAATTCCACTCCGGCGGCAGAAACCCGGCCTCATCTTTCCATCTGGCGAGGAAAGAAAGACACTCTGGGCCTGGGTCTGTGCATGGGGGTTATCTTCGTCGCAATCCTTGCCATCTGGCCCCTCGGCGAAATGGGTTACATCGACGACTGGTCATACGCTTTCATGACTCTGAAAGCGTCTCGGACGGGTCAGCTTTCCTACAACGGCTGGAGCGCGCCCATGCTGGGAATACAGACGTATTGGGGCGCCGCCTGGATTCGGCTGGCCGGATTCTCATTCACTACATTGCGACTATCCACCCTCCCATTTGTAGCCGGCTGCGCGGTGCTGCTCTACAGTCTGTTCCGGGCATGCGGACTGCGCCGGTCACTGGTGGTTTTCGGGGTTATCGGCGTTCTGGCCTCGCCATTGACACTACCGCTCGAATGCTCGTTTATGTCGGACATACCGGCACTATTTTTCCTTTTGGTCTGCTTCTGGTGCTGTCAACGGATCGTGGAAGCGCCGACCACCCGCGCGTTTCTGGCCTGGTGCGCGTTATTGTGCGCTGCCGGACTGGCCGGAGGTACGATTCGCCAGACCGATTGGCTGGCTCCGTTTGTTATATTCCCAGCGCTGGCGTTGGCGGCGCCGAAATCGCGCCGGATGGCCCTGGGGGGGTTCTGGTTACTCGGCGTGGCGGGGGCGGCCGCGCTGGACTACTGGCTGCTGAACCAGACCCATTACTATTCGCTGCCGCTTCTTAATACCAACCTGTGGCTTTTCCCCATTCTGTGCACGTTCCTGAACACCGCTACACTCGTCATGGAGTTGCTCGCCCTCATGTTTCCCGCGCTGTGTCTGGTCCTGCTTGCGCGCTGGAAAGCTGTTCGCGTACGCTGGGTGCTCTGGTCTCTCGCCGGGCTGGGGCTCGTGTACCTGGTTGGTTTTCTCATAACGAAATTTCGACCCGTTCAGCTCATGGCGGGGAACATGGTTACGCAGTGGGGCCTGCTGATTCCCGGAACCGAATTACTGGGCGACAAGCCAGTCGTGCTTCCATACTGGCTCCAGTTTTTCATCGTCATGAGCGCAGCGGTGTTATCCATGATGCTGGCGCGCGTATGGCCATATCCGCCCGCCCTGTCGTTGCGTCGATTAAGCGTTGCGCCGTCTCGCCTTTTTGTCGTTCCCTTCGTGGTTTTCGCGGCTCTATATCTGGCGTCGGTGACGACGCGGTCTCTGACATTGTCGGCTTTCGATCGCTATCTTATTCCCGTGTTTCCTCTGGCTTTCATGGCGGTCCTCGCGGCGCTTCAAAAGCTCGGTGTGAGCCGCCCCTCCATTCCGTCCGTGGTCTTGCTGGCTATCTTTGCCGGTTGGGGCGTTGCGGTGACGCACGACTACTTTGCCGAATCACGGGCCAGACTTGAGGCTGCAGGCGAGGTGTTGAGATCGGGAGTGACCCGCGAGAAAATCTCCGCCGGCATGGAGTTTGACGCCTGGACTGAATTAACCGGCGCCGGTTTTGTGCCAAATGTGCCTCCCAAATACGCGCACGGAAAGCTACCCGAAACCGACCACCGGAAAGACCTTCTGCCGAAAAGCTTCTGGTTCTGGCCCTATACCCCGAGCGTCGACCCCAAATACATCCTTTCGCTGTCTCCCGTTGAGGGGCTCCACGCCTCGGGCTTTGCCCCCGTGGAGTATCGCGCCTGGCTGCCTCCTTTTACCAGAACGATTCTGATCCAGCGCGGGCGAAGCTGAATTATCTGATCAATGCCGCCAGTCGAGCGGCTTGATACATGCCGGTCAGATCCGAACGCCTCCATGCAACGGCCGATCGGCGGAAAGGAGACATCCACGCAAGGTAGTCGACCTTTAATTCCCCGCCCCGAACCGGTTCCGCAGAGTTCCAGTTCAGAACGACAAAATCCGGGTCGAGATTCGGCGTGTGATTCCAGAACCAGAACCAGAACCCTTTAGCGTGATCATCGGCAAAAACATCGTCGTACTGGAGAACCCGAGCGTATTCAGAGTGCTGCAACTCCGTCCATCCGTCGTACTCGAAACCAACGGAAATGTGGTTGCGATCGACGCCGGTGCGTTGCAGCGCGTCGGCCACGGCAATGCGCGCGCGCAGGGCCGCTGCGTAGTCGTGGGTGGTCAGGATTCCATAACAGGCGAAGGCGGCCAGACAGCCCCATGCGACCAGTGGAACGGCACGCCGATATTGCGCGAACTGCTGTAGAACCGCAAGGATTACCAGTGGGACGATCGACAGCATGTAACGATCGAACGCGAATCCCAGCAAAGACCCCGGCAGTGTGAGCGCCAGATAGCCCAGGGTGAAGATTCCGAAAATCGAAAGGACCACGCTCCGTGGCGTTCCCCGCAGATCCCGGCGGCTACGAACAATCCAGGCAACCGAAACCAGAATGCAGAGGTGCACGCAGCCGCTCAAGACCATGCGAAACCAGCCCGGAAGCGAGGCCGGTTTTACCCTGAGCCATTCCTGTCCCTCCGTCGCGATTCCCACCCACGAGAGGATGCAGTTGCCGTAGGGCGCTACCAGTCCGGTGGAGATGATCACGCCGAATGTGAGTGCGGCAAGCGCCGCAACACAGAACAGCGACCAGAGAATGGATCTGGGTCTCGCCAGCGGCAGGAAACAGCAATACGCGGGCAGTGACGCCAGTATAGAGACCAGCAGAAGACTAACCACCAGGTTCGCCGCCCTGCCCCATTCGTTCCGCACGACTGACGCCAGTTGTGTACGGCTCAGTTGCAGGGGTCCATAAGGCTGGCTGAAGAAGTGAGTAATCGTCAGGATGGCCAGCGCTGTAAGCGCGTAAGCGACGATCGAATGTTTTCGGAAAACCCTGTCATAGCGGCGCGTCCGGTAAAGATACGGGATCAACAGGATGGGTGCGATCCACACAACCTGACGGTTGGCCCCTCCAGCCACGCCAGCCAACGCGAGAATCCATAGCCATCGAGCCGCGCCGCGCGATTCGTCGCATTGGGCGCAGCGAACCGCGGCGTAAACACACAGCATCGAGAAGCAGCAGCCGGGTGCGTCCGTCATGAAAGAGGCGGCCAGCGGAACAAACAGAGGAGAACTTGCCATGGCTATCGAGGCGAAGCCGGATAGTTCCCGGGACAATCCGATCGCCCGCCCGGTAGCGTACACGAGCAGCACGAAACCGGCGGAGACCGGGATCATCGAGGCCTGGAGCACCGGAAATGAAAACCCGAAGGCGCGAATCCAGGGAACGGCCCAGAACGACTGGAACAGCAGGATCGGGCTCCCCCAGCCGTTGTATTGCATCCTGCCCGTCTCCGCCAGCTTCATGGCCACGCGGGCATAAGACCAGTCGTCGTTGAAACCGGCCGAGTTAAAGGGATTCGAGATGAGAATGCAAGCCAGCAGAGCAAGGCAGCTTAGCGCAGGGTAGAGCCATGCCCGCCCGGCACGAACGATTGCCGCGCTGTCCTCGGCGCGCCTGGACAGATCGGCTGTGGCAAGCGCACTGTCTACCATTC
>CAWBIS010000226.1:0-11210 GCA_963788485.1 Terriglobia bacterium | reverse complement strand
GATGCAGGACATGTTCGCAAAGACCGCGCTGCAGGCCGCGGCCGTGGTTTCGCTGATCAGCCTCTTCAACGCCGGCGGCAGATTTTTCTGGGCTTCGTGCTCCGACTACATCGGACGCCGCAACACCTATATCGTCTTTTTCGTGGTGCAGATCGTTCTCTTCTTGCTGATACCGGGACTGGCGGCGCGCGGCGAGTGGGCCGTCTTCGAAACCGCGCTTTTCATCGTGTTCACCATGTATGGCGGAGGCTTCGCCACCATTCCGGCGTTCCTCGCCGATATGTTCGGAGCTGAGAATGTAGGCGCGATTCACGGAGTCGTGCTGACGGCGTGGAGCGCCGCGGCCATTGCCGGTCCGGTAATCATCACCGAACTCTCCGATCGGGCCAAGGCAAGTCTCGCGCCGGGCGCCAGCCGGATTCACATATACGATCAGCCGCTCCAGGTGCTGGCCGCGCTGCTCGCGGTGGGCTTTATCCTGACAACTCTGGTACGGCCAGTCGCAGGATTGCCGCAGCGCAGCGTTCCCGTCGCACGCTCGTAGCGGCTGTAAACCGGCGGTCAGGCGCCGAGGGACACAATCTCCACATCGCGGCCCCAGAACAGCCCCGACTCGATCACACCTGGTATGGCCTTGATGTCCCGCTCAAGCTCTTTGTGAATCTCGGCGAACCGGACGTCCAGAATGAAGTTGCCGTTCTCCGTGATGACCGGTCCGTCTTTCTTCAACGCCAGCCGGAGAACGCTCTCGACCGCGCCGATCGACCGCAGTTCATACTCCACAACGCGCAGGGCCACCGGCAGCACTTCCACCGGAATCGGGAATTTCTGCCCCAGCTTTGGCACCAGTTTGGATGAGTCCACGAGGATGAAATTTTTCGGCGAGGCGTGCATCATGATTTTCTCCATGAACATCGCGCCACCCCGGCCTTTGATGAGATTTCGCGCGGGATCGACTTCGTCCGCGCCGTCAAACGCCCAATCCGGGCGGCTTTGCAGCAGGGATGCGATCGGCAGACCCACAGCCGCGCATGCGAGAGTCACCTCCGGCGAGGTGCAGACCACGGTAACGGCGAGTTTCTCCCGCTGCACGCGTTCCCCGATTGTCTGGATGACGAGGTAAGCCGTGGATCCGGATCCCACGCCGATCACCTGACCATCCTGAACCTCGGCGGCGATATGCCGCCCCAGTTCCTCTTTCGCGGCGCGGTTGGAGATCGTGCCCGAATAGGTGTTGTAGGGTACGGCGTTTTCCCAGTTCATGGCAACTCCGTCTGATAGAGATCGTGTAAACGCACCAGGCCGAGACAACGTTCGCCTTCCATTACAGGCAGGACCGCGATTTGCGACGGCCGGTCTTCCATCAGCCGCAATGCCTCATGGAGCGAAGCGTCGGGATGGACGGTGACCGGGTGCGCCGTCATCAGATCGCCCGCCCTGACCGCGCGAATATCGTCGTTCGTCTCCAGCGCGCGCCGCAGGTCGCCATCCGTGATGAGGCCTTCGAGACGGCCGTCCGGATCCGTCACGCAAGCGGCGCCCAGGGGACACCGATTCATGGCGATAATCACCGATTTCATGGAGCTGTCTTTCGCCGCCCACGCTACTTCGCCGCCGCAATGCATCACCTGCCGAACGGTCGCGCGCAGATTGCGTCCCAGCTGACCGGCGGGATGACGCTGCGCAAAGTCCTCCGCCGTCAATTTGCGGGACTGCATGACCGCCAGCGCGAGCGCGTCTCCGAGCGCTGTGGCCACGGCGGTACTCGCGGTCGGCGCGAGATTGAACGGATCCGCCTCGGCCCGCACCGACGCGTCGAGCAAAACGTCCATCTCTTTTCCGAGCGGCGAATTCTGGTTGCCGACGATTCCGATCAGCGGCGAATTCAATCCCCGCAGCACCGGAATCAGGCGCAGCAGTTCGAGTGTTGTTCCGCTCTTCGAAAGCACCAGGGTCGGGTCGCCGGGCGTATAAATCCCCACGTCGCCATGCAGCGCGTCGACTGGGTGCAGGAATACCGCAGGCGTTCCGGTGCTGCAGAACGTGGCTGCCAGTTTTTGCGCTGCGAAGCCCGATTTTCCGAGGCCCGTAACAACGATTTTTCCGGCATGGCTCTGAATCAGGCGGACCGCGCAGGAGAACTGTTCGTCCAGCCGGCGCGCGGCGCAGATCAGCGCTTCCGCTTCCAACTCGATGGAAGCGCGTGCGGACGCGAGCGAAGACTCGGGCGAATCGGAATTCATGAAGAAGTTTGCTCTCGCTAGTTTACTGCCGGGTTCTGTCGCTGCTGCCACACTGGGTCGGCGTTTGCACACAAGCCCGGAGAGGTGAAACGTGAAATCTTTCGTCATTATGGCAGGTGTTATCGGTCTGGTCGGGCTCGGAGTGATGCTGGGGGACGTCAAAACGGACTATAGCCACCACGTCGACTTCGCCCAGTTCCATACCTATTCGTGGTTGAAAGTGGATGCGGGAAACCCGCTGTGGGTCGACCGCATCAAGCGCGCTGTGGATGAACAGCCTGTCGGCAAAAGGCTGGATGATGACTCCGACGGGCGGGCAGGTAGCCGTTTCCGCGTTCGGAAGCACCAAAAACCAGCCCAGCATGGAGACGTTCTATGACGGGCTGGGCGGTGGTTGGGGCTGGCGTGGTTTCGGCGGCGAGGGTCTTGCGACCACCAGCGTCATCAACACGGAGGTTGGCAATTTGACCGTGGACATGTTCGATAGTGCCGATAAAAAGCTGATCTGGCGAGGAACCGCCTCCAAAGTCCTGTCGGACAACCCGGAGAAGAACGAGAAAAAACTGAACGCAGAGGTTGCCGATATGTTCAAGAAGTTCCCGCCGAAGGAAAGAGATTAGGGCAATCGCACCATACGGCATCCGTATAAACTGGACGGGATGCCGGAGACTGAAGCGCTCGCCGCCTGGACCGTTGCCAGCCGTCTTGACTGTGTACCACCGGACGTGCGCCATGAAGCGCGGCGCGCCGTCGTCAACTATCTCGGCTGCGCGCTGGGCGGCAGCTGCGACGAAGCGGTGAGTCTCGCGATTCGGGCATTGGGACCTTATTCGGGACCGCCCACGGCGGGCGTATTGGGGAGAAGTGAACGGCTCGACCCGCTGCATGCTTCGCTGATGAACGGTATCAGCTCGCACGTCTACGACTTCGACGACACCACGCCGAAGAATTACATGCATCCCACGTCGCCCGTTGCGTCGGCGCTGTTCGCTTATGCGAGCGCGAAAGCCGTCAGCGGCCGCGATTTCATGGAAGCGTTCATCACCGGCTTCGAGGCGGAGATGCGCATCGGAAACGCGGTCTATCCGGCGCATTACGACGTCGGCTGGCACATCACCGGAACGGCTGGGGTGTTCGGCGCCGCGATTGCCATCGGCAAACTTCTCGGGCTTTCCACGGAGCAAATGGTCTGGAACATCGGCCTCGCCGCCACCCAGGCCGCGGGCATTCGCGAGATGTTCGGCTCCATGGCCAAATCGTTTCACCCGGGTCGCGCCGCGCAGAATGGCTACGCATCCGCGTTGCTGGCGCAGGTGGGATTCACCGCCGGAGTGCAGGGCCTTGAGGGCCCGCGCGGATTCGCCGCCGTGCAGGCCGCTCGGTATGATCTGTCCAAAATTACGGCGGGCCTCGGTTCGGAGTGGGAGTTGCGCGCCAATACTTACAAGCCATTCCCTTGCGGGATTGTGAATCACCCGACCATTGATGGCGCGATTCAGCTGCACGACGAGTTTCATCCGGCGCCGGAAGCGATCGTAGCCGTTCGCTTGCGCGTAGCGCCGCTGGTGCTTGATCTCTGCAACCAGAAAGGAATCACCAAAGGTCTGCAGGGCAAATTTTCCGTGTATCATGGCGCGGCGGTGGGGCTCGTGCGCGGCAAGGCAGGCATTCGCGAATACACCGACGAGGCTGTGAACGAGCCGCGGATCAAGCGTGTGCGCGAACTGGCCGGCGCGGTTGGCGACCCTGCAATTACAGAGGATCAGGCCTTCATCGAAGTGGAGCTGGCGAATGGAGAAAAGATCAGCCGGTTCGTGGAGAAATCTCTCGGCAACATCCATCGGCCGTTGACCGATCGCCAGCTCGAAGACAAATTTCGGGATCAGGCGGTGTTGGCTTTGCCGCCGGCGCAGGTCGACAAACTGATCGAGCAATCGTGGCGCATCGACGAGCTCGCCGATGTCAACGAATTGATAATCAACGCATGCGCAAGCTGATTTTGCTCGCCCTCGCGGCCACACTGGCGCGCGCCGAGGTCAACGAGATCCGCATTCCCATGGGCGCGGGTGGAGTGGGCTTCCTGCCTCTGCTCGTAATGCAGAAGTACCGGCTGATCGAGAAGCACGCGCCTGTTGTCAAAGTGCGCTGGATCAATATCGGCGGTCCCGCGGTGATGAATGACGCGCTGCTTTCCGGTTCGGCCGACTTCATCACGGCCGGCCCACCGGCTTTCATTACTCTTTGGGACCGAACCGCCGGTTCGATCCGTATCAAAGGCGTGGCCGCGATGTCCTCCATGCCGATGTACCTCAATACCCGCGCGGATCACCTGAAAAAACTCGACGATATTACGGACAAAGACAAGATTGCCGTTACTTCGATCAAGGTCTCGATTCCGTCCATCATTATGCAGATGTATGCGGCGCGCAAATACGGCCTCGCGCAGGCCGCGCGCTTCGACAAGTACACGGTCACCATGACCCATCCCGACGCGGTGATCGCGATGCTTGCCGGATCCAATGCGGTGGACGCTCATTTCACCTCGCCGCCCTTTGCGCAGCGTGAAAGGAAAGACCCGCACGTGCGAACGATCCTGTTGTCGGACGATGTCCTGGGGGGTTCGACCACCTTCACCATGGTCTCGACCACGACGAAATTCCGGGAGCAGAATCCGAAAGTGTACGCGGCGGTGTTGAAGGCCATCGAAGAAGCGGACGCGATGATCACGGCGGACCGTAGGTCTGCGGCGGAACTGTTTCTGGCATCGAACGGCGGGGACAAGGGATTTTCGGTGCAGGAAATCGTCGACGTTTTGAGCGACCCGAAGGTGAAGTTCACCACCACGCCCGAAAATGTCATGAAGTACGCCGATTTCATGCACAGTATAGGATCAATCAGGAATCGGCCGGGATCGTGGAAAGATCTCTTCTTCCCGGAAATCCAGGCAACTCCGGGAAGTTAAGCTGACAGGTCTGAGTTTATTGACAACCATCCCCCGAGACAGCACACTAGCGGATTGAACCCGCTGCTCAGCGTTGAGGCGGTCACGCTCCAATACGCAACCCGAAAGCACCTGGTAACCGCGCTCTGGCGCGTGAGCTTCCAGGTGGCGCAGTCGGATCGCTTTGTGATCCTCGGACCCTCCGGCTGCGGCAAATCGACTCTGCTGAAAGCCATCGGCGGATATGTCAAACCCGTCGAAGGAAGCATTCTCCTGAACGACGCCAGGGTGGTCAAGCCGGGCCCCGATCGCGTTTTTGTCTTTCAGGAATTCGATCAGCTGTTGCCGTGGAAAACCGTTAAGCAGAATATCGCGTTCGCCCTGACCGCCAGCGGCAAAATGCCGCGCCGCGAAGCGGAAGACCGGGCCATGCATTTCATCGGCAAGGTGAATTTGACCGGTTTTGCCGACAGCTATCCGCACACTCTTTCGGGCGGGATGAAACAACGCGTCGCCATCGCCCGCGGCATGGCGATGGAGCCGGAGATCCTGCTGATGGACGAGCCGTTCGCGGCGCTCGATGCCCTCACGCGCGCGAAAATGCAGGACGAACTGCTGCAGCTCCATGAAGGCACAAAATCCACCATTCTCTTCGTGACCCATTCGATACCGGAAGCCCTCCGCATCGGCAATCGCATTCTGTTGCTGAGCGCTCATCCGGGCCAGGTAAAAGCCGAGGTCAACGCATCCGATTGCGACGAAACGCAAATCGGGGAGATGCTCTTCGAACATGCCTGAGCTCGACCTGCCTGTTTTCGAAGTCGTCGAAAGACCGCTGGGTCTGTGGGAGAGGTTTTACAACAACGGGGCCGCGCGCAAGACCGTGCTGCTGGCCGTGCTTGCGCTGATCTGGGAGGGTTATGCGCGATGGTTGAACAATCCGCTGTTGTTCCCGACATTCTCGGATACCATCAAAGCGCTGTTCAGCTCGATCGCATCGGGCGAGATCCCGCGCGCGGCTTCCTACTCCGTGAGCATGCTGCTGAAGGGATATTCGCTCGGGCTCGCTCTTGCGGCCCTTCTCACCGCCCTGGCCAGTGCCGGCCGCATCGGCGCGGACCTTCTTGAAACGCTGACGGCGATGTTCAATCCGCTGCCATCCGTAGCGTTGCTGCCTCTCGCCCTGATCTGGTTCGGGCTGGGGGATTGGAGCGTGATTTTCGTGCTGGTACATGCAGTGCTCTGGGCGGTCGCACTGAACATGCACGCCGGATTTCGCGCGGTCAGCCCGGTGCTGAAGATGGTCGGGCAGAATTACGGCCTCTCGAAAATCGGCTATGTCACGAAGATTCTCCTGCCCGGCGCCTTCCCCAGCATCCTTACCGGGCTCAAAGTGGGATGGGCGTTCGCGTGGCGGACGCTGATTGCGGCGGAACTCGTATTCGGCGTCAGCTCCGGTTCCGGCGGGCTCGGATGGTACATCTTCGAGCAGAAAAATCAGCTCTCGATCCCCAATGTGTTCGCCGGCTTGTTGACCGTGATCCTGTTCGGCCTGCTCGTCGAGAACCTGATTTTCAAAACCATCGAGAACGTTACCGTACGCCGCTGGGGCATGCAGACGTAACCAGCACGCTTGCGTCGTCCAGCTGTTCGAGGCGCTCGATTTGTTCCACCAGCCGGCTGCGCCGGTCGGACGTAAGAATGTCGCCTGCGTTCTCGTCGAACTTGGCGCGCAGTTCCTCGCGGCTCATCGGATTCTCCGCCGATCCGCGGTTATACTCTTCGAGTTCGTGGAAGCGCCGGCCGTCCTTCAGGGTAATTGTCACCTCGCCTTTGAAGCGCCCCGGGCCGGGGTATGCGGGATCGACAAAATGATGCACCCGCCGCGCCAGCGCGAGAATCTCGGGATCGCGCAGGCTCTCTTCGCCATAAGCCTTCTTCCCCAGGGATCCGCGCACGAATGCCTCGGCCAGGCTGTATTGCAGGCTCACGCGTCCATGAGAATCCGATGCGGGCGCGAACTTCTCCTCGACCGGCTCGCAAACGATACCCACGATAAACGCCGTAACCGGGCAATCGATGCGCTCGATATCGGCCGGCTGGATCTCATGGTTCCTGCGCAGCCGCAGGATCGCGCTGATATAGGGGTGCAGGACGTGAGCGGCCGGAAACGGCTTGAACGACGAGTTGCGGCTCTCCCAATGAGCGCCGAGTTCGTCGCGGATTCGGCAATATTTGCGGGGCTGATCCGGATCCTGCAGGTGCGACGCAAACAGGCCGAAGCGTCCTTCGAAGACCTCGGCGGGCCCGGTCGTTCCCGTGCGCGCGAGCATGGCCGCGGTGATTCCGCTTTGCGCCGCCCATCCAGGATGCAGGAATTTGGTCTGCGTGCCGTCCACCCAGCATTGCAGCAGGCCGGAGGCGAAGCTTCCGCAGATGCCCGCCGCCTGCGCCATCCGCTCCGCGTCCAGGCCGAGCAGTTTCGAAGCCAGGTATGCGGCGCCGAAAGTCGCAAACAGGCCGGTGGGATGAAATCCGCGTTTGTGAAATTGCCCGGATGCCACGCTTCCCACGCGGCAGGAAATCTCATTGCCGAGAGCGATGGCCGTTATCAGATCTCGTCCGGATACGGGCCGGGCGAGTTCCGCCAGCGCGAGCGCCGCCGCGACCGCCGGGCTGCTCATGTGCACGATGGATTCGTTGTGCGTGTCGTCGAATTCGAGCGCCTGCGAGAGCGCGCCATTGGTGAAAGCCGCGGTGGTGACGGCGAGACGGTCGCCCGTCCCCCATACGCGGCAGGGGCCTGGCGGCGAGAGCGCGATGGCGGCGGCGCGCGTCGCCTGGCCGAAAGAGGTGCCGGCCCCCGCCAGCGACAAGCCCATGACGTCCATCACCCGCAGTTTCGTGGCTTCGACGACGTCCGGCGGCAGATCCTCGAATCGGATGTGCGACGCCCACGCCGCCAGTTCGGTGGAAAGAGGCTGGCTCACGGTTTGTGAATCGCGTGCAGGACTTCCCTGACCTTGGCAAGAAGGTCGTTACGGGTAAACGGTTTCGGGAAAACGTGAAAATCCTCAATCGCCGTCTGATCCCGAACCCGATCGTCTTCCATGTATCCGGCGACGACCAGAACGGGTAATCCCGGGCGCTTGGTGCGAAGGTAATCGGCCGCAGTCTGCCCGGGCATGCTGCTGATATAGGGGCGCGTGATCAACAGGTGTGGCCGTATTTCGTGCAGACGATCGACCGCCTGTCCCAGATCGGCTGCGATTACGACCAGGTAGCCCGCGCTGCTGAGGGCATCGCGCAGCACGTGCCGCATTAGGGGGTCGGAGACCAGAAGCAGGAGGGTTGTGTTCGAAGGGGTGAGTTCCATAGGCGTTCGTTGCGGCTCAATGAACGAGGATATCGCTCCTGGTTCTCGCGCGCATTCGGTCTGGACAGAGCACGACCATTGAAGCGCTGCGTGGCCCCGGTTTCGCGATCCCCCGCGTCATGAATGCCAAAGCGCTGAACTGCGATGATTGTGCAGGGAAGTTGCCAGTTTCAGCCATTTTTCAGGAGGCGATGATTCAATGAGCGCAGGCATGCGTCGCTTGCATCGCAGTGTTGCGCTCATCGGCATTTCGCTGGCGGTACCGGCATTTACCGGTGCGCAGACGACCCTGGTCATCACTCTCCAGGACGCGCTGAGCCGCGCCCGTCAATACGGCACGCAAATTCAGAGCGCGAATCTGGCGGCGGCTCTGGCGAAGGAAGACAAGGTACAGGCCCGGGCGGCGGGGCTTCCCTCCGCCAATGTACTGAACC
The DNA here is from genome assembly GCA_963788485.1 of Terriglobia bacterium. Classification (GTDB taxonomy): domain Bacteria; phylum Acidobacteriota; class Terriglobia; order Bryobacterales; family Bryobacteraceae; genus BOG-234. Next base: position 2,216 of record CAWBIS010000226.1, on the reverse strand, counting down.
AGTACATTTACACCGAAGGGAACGGTACGCCTTCCGGGGTGTTCGTCGCCAACGACGGCGTGCATGTCTATAACGAGCAGGTCCAGGCTCATGAGGAAGTGCTCGCGTTCATTCGTCGCGGGGAGGTTCGCCGCGCTGCCGCCGCGGAGGCAGTCGCGCGGGCGCGGGCGGAGGTCGCGCAGCGCGGCCTGAACGCCACCGTCATTCAGGACTACTACACAATCCTCGGCGCGCAGCGCAAATTCGTGAACGCGCAGACCAGCCTGCGCGAAGCCGAGCAGTTTCTCGACATCACCCAGAAGCTGGAAAAAGGCGGCGAAGCGGCGCGCGCCGACGTGATCAAAGCGCAGATTACGCTGCAGCAGCGGCAACGCGATCTCGCGGACGCGCAACTCAATATTGAAAAGGCTCGAATCAATCTGGGCGTTCTGATCTTCCCCGATCTGCGCTCCGACTTCTCGGTGGAAGACGACGCTCTGCAGACGGCTTTGTTGCCCCCGCTTCCTGAAGCGCAGGCCCAGGCTACGTCTTCCAGCCCCGATCTGCAGGAAGCGAGATTCAGCCTGCAGGAGGCCGGATACGAGCGTGAGGTTGCGCGGTATGGCTATCTTCCGTCGTTCAGCCTCGATGTCTTCTATGGCCTCGACGCCAACCAACTCGAAGCGCGAAGCAGCGGTTCGACGCAGGAATCCGGCCGCAGTACACTTCCGGCCTACAGCGTGATGAACCGTCAGAATCTGGGCTATTCGGCCCAGGCGACTTTGAATATTCCGGTGTGGAACTGGGGCGCAACGCGCAGCAAAGTCAAACAGGCCGAGATCCGGGAACAACAGGCGCAACTCGATTTAACTCTGGCGCAGCGCACTCTGCAGGGTAATCTCGCCGCGGCACACGGCGAGGCGCAGGCGGCGCAGGCGCAGATCGATTCGCTCCGCAGTTCGGTCGATCTCTCGGCGGAAAGCCTGCGCTTGACCCTGCTTCGTTATCAGGCGGGCGAGGCCAACGCGCTCGAAGTGGTAGACGCGCAGAACACGCTGGCGCAGGCGCGCAACGCTTACGATGATGGTCTGGTACGCTACCGCCTCGCGCTGGCTACCCTGCGGACGCTTACGGGGAGTCTTTAGAATATGTGCACCAAAAGGGTTCTCTCAGGGCTGATCGGGGCCGCGCTGCTTCTCTCCGGCTGCGGCAAGGCGAAAGAGAAAGAAGAGCCCGAAGCCGCCACGCCGGTGGAAGTAGACGACGTTACCCGCGGGCCCATCGATCTGATCGTCAACGGCGATGCGGTTCTCTTTCCCGTCAACCAGGCCAATGTGACTTCGAAGATCAGCGCGCCGGTGCGCCGCATCCTCGTCAACCGCGGCGATCACGTGAAGGCCGGGCAGTTGCTGGCCCAACTGGAGAGCCGGGATCTGGCCGCCAGCGCGGAGGAAAGCAAGAACCAGCTGGACCAGGCGCAGGCGGCGCTGCAGACAACCTCGGCCGCCACCGTGCCGGAAGACCGGACCAAAGCTCTCGCCGACGTGCAGTCGGCGCAGCAGACGTTGGATGCGGCCCGCAAGCTGTATGAGAATCGCGTGGAACTGCAGAAAGAAGGCGCGCTGGCGCAGAAGCTGGTGGACGACGCCAAGGTCAGCATGGTGCAGGCGCAGAGCCAACTCGAAACCGCGCAGCGGCACCTCGAAGCCGTGCAGCAGGTAACGTCGTCGGAGCAGGTCAAAGCGGCGCAGGCGCAGGTCAACGCGGCGAAGGCCCATTACGACAGCCTTGCGGCGCAGGCGGCTTACGCGGATGTGCACAGCCCCATCAGCGGCATCGTTTCGGATCGCCCAATTTATCCCGGCGATACGCCCGTTGCGGGAATGCCGATCGTGACTATCGTCGATATCTCGAAAGTCGTGGCGCGCGCCAACATTCCGGTGAAGGATGCGGCGCCGGTTCGCGTCGGGCGTCCCGCGACCATCACGGGACCGGAAGGCGTTCTGGCCGGCAAGGTGACCGTGGTCAGCCCCGCCGTCGACCCCAACACGACCACGGTTGAGATCTGGGTGGAGGCGGATAACCCCGAGGAAAAGATGAAGCCGGGCGGAACGGTGCAGGTTTCGATTCGCGCGGACCTGATCAAGGACACGCTGCTGGTCCCGGCGGCGGCGTTGCTGAATTCTGATGAAGGCGGCGAGAAGGTGATGGTGGTCGACAGGAATTCGATTTTTTTT
>CAWBIS010000225.1:0-16720 GCA_963788485.1 Terriglobia bacterium | reverse complement strand
TACCTCAGCGACCGCGTTGGCCGCATCGATCAGGCGCGGCAACTCGGGTTTGGGCGCCTGCGGCACGGCGAAATAGACCTGCGGGAGGTAAAGGGTGAACGTGCTGCCAACGCCGGGGACGCTTTGCAAGCGGATTTCACCGCCGAGCAGGCGCGCCAGTTCGCGACTGATCGAAAGTCCCAAACCGGTGCCGCCGTACTTGCGGCTGGTGGTTCCGTCGGCCTGTTGGAAAGCCTCGAAGATGATGCGCTGCTTTTCCTGCGGGATGCCGATGCCGGTGTCGGTAACGGAGAACGCGATTACGTTGCGGGAGCGGTTCAGCACGGGGTGCATGGCGCTCCAGCCGCCGCTCGCGCGCTCGATATGCAGCCGCACCGAACCGCGCTCGGTGAACTTCAGCGCGTTCGAGAGCAGGTTCTTCAGAACCTGCTGCAAGCGCTTGGCGTCGGTATGCATGTTCTCGGGCGGCAGGTTTGCATCGAGGTCGATGGAGAATTCCAGGTTCTTGCCGTCGGCGACGTGGCGGAAGGTCCGCGAACAGTAATCGCGCAGATCGTTGAACCGCACGCTGCCGATTTCGACATCCATTTTGCCGGACTCGATCTTGGACAGATCGAGAATGTCGTTGATCAGCGCGAGAAGGTCGGTGCCGGAACTGTGGATGGTTTCGGCGTACTTCACCTGCTTGGGCAGGAGGTTCTTTTCCGCGTTCTCGCCCAGCATCTGGGCCAGGATCAGCAGGTTATTCAGCGGCGTGCGCAGCTCGTGGCTCATATTGGCCAGGAATTCGCTCTTGTACTTGGAGGTGAGCGCGAGTTGTTCGGCCTTCTCTTCCAGAGCGGCCTTGGCCTGCTCGACTTCGCGGTTCTTGGTTTCGACTTCGTTCTTCTGCTCGGCCAGCAGCTGGGCTTTTTCTTCGAGCTCGGCGTTGGTCTTCTGCAGCTGTTCGGCCAGCGCCTGGCTCTGTTTGAGAAGCTCTTCGGTACGCATAGTCGCGGCGATCGTGTTGAGCACGATGCCGAGGCTCTGCGTCATCTGATCGAGGAAGGCGAGGTGAATATCGCCGAATTGATCGAAGGACGCCAGTTCGATCACGGCCTTGGCTTCACCCTCGAAGAGTACCGGCAGCACGACGATGCTGCTCGGCGTGGCTTCGCCCAGGCTGGAAGAGATTTTGATGTAATCCTGCGGAACGTGATTGACCAGGATGCGGCGTTTCTCCTGGGCGCACTGCCCGACCAGACCCTGGCCCATGCGGAACTGCACGGGAGTCAGGCGATCGTTGTTCGACGCATAGCCGGCCAGGAGCTTAAGCGTGCCGCCTTCATCCGATTGTTCGGCAAGATAGAAAGTGCCGTGCTGGGCGTCGACGAGCGGGGTGAGTTCGGAAAGCAGCAGCTTCGACACGGCGAGCAGATCGCGCTGGCCCTGAAGCATGCCGGTGAAGCGCGCGATATTGGTCTTCAGCCAGTCCTGATCCTTGTTCTGGCGCGTGGTTGCCGCGAGCGTGCCGATCATTTCGTTGATGTTATCTTTGAGCGCCGCAACTTCGCCCTGGGCTTCGACCGAAATGGAACGCGTGAGGTCGCCGCTGGTGACGGCGTTGGCGACGTCGGCAATGGCTCTGACCTGTGTGGTGAGGTTAGCCGCAAGCTGATTGACATTGTCGGTAAGATCGCGCCAGATGCCGGCGGCACCGGGCACGCGGGCCTGGCCGCCCAGCTTGCCTTCGACGCCCACTTCGCGGGCAACGGTGGTGGTTTGCTCGGCGAACGTCGCGAGAGTATCGATCATGCCGTTAATGGTGTCGGCGAGTTCGGCAATTTCACCCTTGGTTTCGAGGACCAGTTTTCGTTTCAGATCGCCCATGGCGACAGCCGTGACGACTTTCGCGATACCGCGCACCTGCGTGGTGAGGTTCGCCGCCATGAAGTTCACGTTGTCGGTAAGATCTTTCCAGGTTCCGGCGACGCCTTTCACTTCGGCCTGGCCGCCAAGCTTGCCGTCAGTACCGACTTCGCGCGCCACGCGCGTCACTTCGGAAGCGAAGGAATTGAGCTGGTCGACCATGGTGTTGATGGTGTTTTTCAGCTCCAGAATCTCGCCCTGCACGTCGACCGTGATCTTGCGGGAGAGGTTTCCGTTGGCGACGGCGGTGGTGACCTGCGCGATATTCCGGACCTGGGCGGTGAGATTTCCGGCCATGGAATTGACGCTTTCCGTAAGGTCTTTCCAGGTTCCGGCGACACCGAACACGCCGGCCTGACCGCCGAGCTTGCCTTCGGTGCCGACTTCGCGCGCAACGCGGGTCACTTCGGAAGCGAACGAGCTGAGCTGATCGACCATGGTGTTGATGGTGTTCTTGAGCTCGAGGATCTCGCCGCGCGCATCGACGGTGATCTTGCGCGAGAGGTCGCCCTTGGCAACGGCGGTAGTGACTTCGGCGATATTGCGCACCTGGTTGGTCAGGTTGCCCGCCATCCAATTGACGCTTTCGGTAAGATCCTTCCAGGTTCCGGCAACGCCGTACACGCCCGCCTGGCCGCCGAGTTTGCCTTCCGTGCCGACTTCGCGCGCCACGCGCGTCACTTCGGATGCGAAGGAACTGAGCTGATCCACCATCGTGTTGATGGTGTTCTTCAGCGCGAGGATCTCGCCGCGCGCATCCACCGTGATCTTGGTAGTGAGATCGCCCTTGGCCACCGCGGTAGTGACACCCGCAATGTTGCGAACCTGGTTGGTGAGGTTCGAAGCCATCGAGTTCACCGAGTCCGTGAGGTCTTTCCAGGTTCCGGCAACGCCGCGAACGTCGGCCTGGCCGCCCAGCTTGCCTTCGGTGCCGACTTCGCGCGCTACGCGAGTGACTTCGGATGCGAAGGAGCTTAGCTGATCCACCATCGTGTTGATGGTGTTCTTCAGCTCCAGAATTTCGCCGCGGGCATCCACGGTGATCTTACGGCCGAGATCGCCCTTCGCGACGGCCGTGGTGACTTCGGCGATATTGCGAACCTGATTGGTCAGGTTCGAAGCCATAGAGTTAACAGATTCCGTCAAGTCGCGCCAGGTTCCACCGACGCCCTTTACGTCCGCCTGGCCGCCCAGCTTGCCTTCGGTGCCGACTTCGCGGGCCACACGCGTCACTTCGGAAGCGAAGGCGTTGAGCTGATCCACCATGACATTGATGGTGTTCTTCAGCTCCAGAATCTCGCCGCGCACTTCGACGGTGATCTTGCGCGAAAGATCGCCCTTGGCGACGGCAGTGGTAACGTCGGCGATGTTGCGAACCTGGGCCGTGAGGTTACCGGCCATGGAGTTGACCGATTCCGTCAAATCGCGCCAGGTACCAGCGACGCCCTTCACATCCGCCTGGCCACCGAGCTTTCCTTCGGTACCGACTTCGCGCGCCACGCGAGTGACTTCGGAAGCAAAGGAGCTGAGCTGATCGACCATAGTATTGATGGTGTCTTTCAGCTCGAGGATTTCGCCGCGCACCTGCACCGTGATCTTGCGCGAGAGATCGCCTCTCGCAACCGCCGTGGTGACTTCGGCGATATTGCGAACCTGATTGGTAAGGTTCGAAGCCATGGAGTTGACCGAGTCGGTGAGGTCTTTCCAGACGCCGCCGACGCCTTTCACCACGGCCTGGCCGCCGAGTTTGCCTTCCGTGCCGACTTCGCGCGCCACGCGGGTGACTTCGCCCGCGAAGGCGTTTAGCTGATCCACCATGATGTTGATGGTGTTCTTCAGCTCCAGAATTTCGCCGCGCACATCGACCGTGATCTTGCGCGAGAGATCGCCATTGGCCACGGCAGTAGTGACTTCGGCGATGTTCCGGACCTGCGCGGTGAGGTTGCCGGCCATGGAGTTGACAGAATCTGTGAGATCTTTCCAGACGCCGCCAACGCCTTTCACTTCTGCCTGACCGCCCAGTTCTCCTTCGGTTCCGACCTCGCGCGCTACGCGGGTGACTTCTCCGGCAAACGCGTTGAGCTGATCCACCATAGTGTTGATGGTGTTCTTCAGCTCCAGAATTTCGCCGCGCACATCGACGGTGATCTTGCGCGAAAGATCGCCGTTGGCGACGGCGGTTGTCACTTCGGCAATGTTGCGGACCTGCGCGGTGAGGTTGCCGGCCATCGAATTGACGCTTTCGGTGAGGTCCTTCCAAACGCCGCCGACGCCTTTCACATCCGCCTGGCCACCGAGCGCGCCTTCGGTACCGACTTCGCGCGCCACGCGGGTGACCTCGGAAGCGAACGAATTGAGCTGGTCCACCATAATGTTGATGGTGTTCTTCAGCTCCAGAATCTCGCCGCGCGCGTCCACGGTGATCTTGGTTGAAAGATCGCCCTTGGCCACGGCAGTGGTGACGCCGGCGATGTTGCGAACCTGGTTGGTCAGGTTGCCGGCCATGGAGTTGACGCTCTCGGTGAGGTCTTTCCAAACGCCCGCGACGCCCTTGACGTCCGCCTGTCCGCCGAGCTTGCCTTCGGTGCCGACTTCGCGGGCCACGCGGGTCACTTCCGAGGCGAAGGAGCTGAGCTGATCCACCATGGTGTTGATGGTGTCTTTGAGTTCGAGGATCTCGCCGCGGACGGGCACCGTGATCTTGCGCGAGAGATCGCCGTTGGCGACCGCCGTGGTGACTTCTGCGATATTACGGACCTGACCGGTCAGGTTGCCGGCCATGGAGTTGACGGAATCCGTTAGATCTTTCCATACGCCGCCGACGCCGCGCACATCCGCCTGACCGCCGAGGATGCCTTCGGTGCCGACTTCGCGGGCCACGCGCGTGACTTCAGATGCGAAGCCGTTCAGCTGATCCACCATCGTGTTGATGGTGTTTTTGAGTTCGAGAATTTCGCCGCGCACGTCGACCGTGATCTTGCGGGAGAGATCGCCGTTGGCCACGGCGGTGGTGACTTCTGCGATATTTCGAACCTGGGCCGTAAGGTTTCCGGCCATCGAGTTCACCGAATCGGTGAGATCTTTCCAGACACCGGCAACGCCCTTGACTTCGGCCTGGCCGCCGAGTTCGCCCTCAGTGCCGACTTCGCGGGCCACGCGGGTCACTTCCGACGCGAAGGAGCTGAGCTGATCCACCATCGTGTTGATGGTGTTCTTGAGCTCGAGAATTTCGCCGCGCGCGTCGACGGTGATTTTGGTAGTCAAGTCGCCGCGCGCCACAGCGGTGGTAACACCGGCAATATTGCGAACCTGGTTGGTCAGGTTCGAGGCCATCGAGTTCACCGATTCCGTGAGATCTTTCCAGGTTCCGGCGACGCCCTTGACGTCCGCCTGGCCGCCGAGCCGGCCGTCGGTGCCGACTTCGCGCGCCACGCGGGTGACCTCCGACGCGAAGGAGTTCAGTTGATCGACCATGGTGTTGACGACGCGGGCGGTATGCAAAAACTCGCCTTTGAGCGGCCGGTCGTCGACTTCAAGAGCCATGGTCTGCGAAAGATCGCCCTTGGCCACGGCGCCGATTACGCGCGCCACCTCGGTGGATGGCTGGACGAGATCGCCAATGAGGCTGTTCACCGAATTAATGCAGTCCGCCCAGGCCCCGGCGCCGGTACCGAGAGACGCGCGCTGGGTGATCTTCCCTTCCTTGCCGACGGCCGTACTGATGCGCGCGAACTCGCTGGCGGTATGGGCGTTCAGGCGGAAGATTTCGTTCAGGGTGTCGTTGACCTTACCGGCGATTCCGGTCTGATCGACCGGCATCCGCACATTGAAATCGCCATCCCTGAATGCGATCAGGACGTTCAGAAGCAAGCTTGTGTCGATTGACTCAGCGACCGTGGTCGTTCTCATATGCCGACGCTCCCATTCCGACGATCAAATTTCCGAAAGACTTGAAGAGAACACGAAACGGCAAAATCCGAATCAGCCGGGAACCGCTTGTTCGAGGAGATCTTTCAAAGCAGCCCCAATGGCCATAAAATCGTGCAAATTCGAGGGCTTGCGGATATACCGGCTGGCCCCGGACTCGATAGCCGCGGACTGGTCACGCGGCGAGTCGGACGATGTCAGGACTACCACGGGAACGGAAGCCAGCGAACGGGTCTGCCGGATACGCTGCAGAATCTCGGCACCGTCATGCTGGGGCAGGTTCAGATCGAGCACAATGAGCGACGGCAAGCCGTCCTGAAGCGGGCCTTCGACCCGCCGCAGAAACGATAACGCCTGCTTGCCGTTCTCGGCGACCTCCAGGTGGAAGGAAACGTTGTGCTCCTTAAGTGCACGTTCGATCAGATAGACGTCGGCGGGATTATCCTCGGCGAGGAAGATCCTGGCCGTTGCCTGCGCTGTGGCGGTCATACAAAATCTCCTGTCCTTCTCAAAGCAGGCGTACCTGCCGGATGTTCCTTCCGGATACGGCAATCGCTGCAGTCGTCACCAGGCATGCGTGACGAATCGCACACGCACACATCGTACACAGATCCCCGGAGCTGCGGAAGAGCGCGAAAGAGCGTTTCGGTTAAGAAAATCACAAACTTGGGGCAGCTTTTGTACACGACGTTCGATGGGAGCGTGCGAGGGCCGGCTGCCGATTTGGCAAGTTGCCGCATGAAATAGCCAGGTTGATCCAGCCTCGGTAGCATGTCCAGCACCACAGAGCGAAGCAATACAATCGCGCGACGAACTTCAATGGAACAGATAGCCGGAATTCAGTTCACAACGGTAAAGCTTACTGTTCCCGGCCTCCTTCTGCGCGTTACACGTCGCCCAGCTTACCGACATGTTCGGAACAAACGGAAAAACGATCGGCATACCATCCACTTCGGCCTCGATGCACGTTCCCTCGGCCGCGGCGGGCAGCGAAAAATTCATAGTGCGGTCGAAAATCACCGGGTAGGATATGCGGGTGTCGTCGGTCAGCACGTGGCGCACGGCTTCAGCCTGGAGCAGAAACGTCGCCGTGTCCGACCAGTTGAGGATAGTCGCACCGATTACCCGCCCACCGCGTGAGAAATCGTCACGTTCGATCTTCGTGAAAGGACATGGGCCGGCGATGCAGGAGAGGCGTGCGTCGCGAAACTCGTTCTGCGGACCGGCATCGAGGGAAGCCGAAGCAACGGCGGCTTTCCATTTCCCGTCCGGAGAACAGGGGTGATGGCCATTACATGGGATGTCACCCCGGTTCGCCACCTCAAAGGTCTTGACTCCGCTTCCCACATCGACGGCGGCGCCGGTTTTCACGGTGTAGCGTATCGAAATATTTCCAATGTGGATGGGCGGACTCGCCGGGCCGACCGGCGCAGGCTGGGGAAGTTGAGTCATGCGCACAATATACAGGCGGTTGCCCAGGGGATCGTACATATCGACCGGACCATAGCCCGGATGACGGAACTGGAGCGTCAATGGGTGCCGGCGAATAACCGACCGCCGGATGGTGATAGCAAAAGCTCCTGTGGAATCGGAATCCGTCGTCACCGTGAACGCGCTATCGGTTGCGGTCACCCGCACTCCCGCAATCGGCGCCTCCTGGATCGGATCATCGCTGTTCCGGATGATGGCCCCGCTAAGAGTGACGGATCGGTCTTTCAACGCAACCGCGACCGCCGCAATGGCGACGATCCCCAGAACAACGGCGCCGATCGCTTTCCAGGAAACGAAAGACTTCTTCTGTATCGATTCGACTGGCGTGCCGCAATTTATGCAAATGGTGTTCCAAACAGCACGTTGGGTCAGGAATCGCTGCCGGTAAGATGGAATCGACTGGACGGAATATACCTGTCATGCTCAGCCGCCGCGATCTGATCGGCTGTCTGTTGTCCGCGGGCGCGGGCTTCGCCGCCGGATCGGAAGCGGCGAAAGCTCCCAAACCGGAGGCGTTCCTTCCCGTGGCATCGAGCTTTACGGCGGAGGAAGATCGCTTTCTGAACGATCTGGAATACGCCAATTTTCAGTTCTTTCGGGAACAGGCGGGCGAGCTTACCGGTCTTGTCCGCGATCGCGCGAACGTGCATAAACGGGATAACAGCGTGCTTGCCAGCATTGCGGCTACCGGGTTTGGCCTCACTGCGATGTGCATCGGGCAGAGGCGGGGGTTCGCTTCCTGGAGCGAGACGCGCGGGAGAGTGACCACGACCCTGCATTCGCTCGCCAACTGGCAACCAAACCATCGGGGGTTTTTCTACCACTGGGTCAATATCGAAACGGGGGAGAGAATTCTGGACTCTGAAGTTTCTTCCGTCGATACGGCGATCCTGCTGTGCGGCGTTCTGATGTGCAAGGCGCATTTTCAGGACGAGGAAATCACACGGCTGGCATCGCAGATCTTCGACCGCGTGGAGTGGGAGTGGCTGTCGGAGGATACTCCGCTCCTGCCGCACGGCTGGACGCCCGAGAACGGTTTCCTGCCCTACCGCTGGGATTTATACAGCGAACTCATGATGATGTACCTGCTGGGTCTGGGCTCCGCATCTCACCCGCTGCCGGCCGAGACATGGGATGTATGGAAACGGACCACATTTGAGTTCGACGGCATTCGCTACATCGGGTCGTTCGCACCATTGTTCGTTCATCAGTACTCTCAGGCATGGTTTGATTTCCGGCATAAACGCGACCGGTATGCGGATTACTTCCAGAATTCAGTGCTTGCGACCGACGTTCATCGGCGTTTCTGTCTCGATCTGGCGCGGGAGTTTCCCGATTACAGCGATGATTTGTGGGGGATCACGGCTTCCGATTCGGCGAAGGGCTATCAGGTCTGGGGAGGGCCTCCTCTGACCGGCCCTGTTGACGGGACCGTGGCGACAAGCGCAGCCGCCGGATCGCTGCCGTTTCAGCCAAAAGCGGCCATGCGCGTGATGAAAACAATAAGAAACCGTTATGGTGCGCGGGCCTGGAGCCGGTACGGATTTATTAATGCATTTAACCCGCTGAAGAACTGGTACGATGACGATGTTGTCGGGATCGACACCGGAATTACGATGCTGATGGCCGAGAACGCAAGGACGGGATTCGTCTGGGAAACGTTTATGAAGAATCCCGAAGCTGTGCGCGGAATGGAACGAGCCGGTTTCAAACCGGCGTGACTCTCCCCTTATAAATCTCCCCTGGCATTTCCCCTGCTTATCCTGGAGGTCCGAATGGCAGAACCTGTACAATCCGATTTTTCCAATGGCTGGCGGCAGCGCCTCAAGGCTCTGCGTAATCTTCCCCCGATGCTTTCGATGGTATGGGCTTCGGGGCGAGCGGTGGTTGCAACATCCCTGCTGTTGCACCTTGTGGCGGCCGTGATTCCGATTGCGATGTTGTCGGTGTCACGGCTGATTATCGACGCGGTTGCGGCCTCGGCCGCGGGCCACCCGCTTCCGCGTGGTTTCTGGTGGATCGTTTCTCTGGAATTCGGGCTGGCGGCAGCCGGCAGCGTTTTGAGCCGAACCATCAATTTCTTTGACAGCCTTTTCGCCGATCGTTTCACCCGATATGTCAGCGTGCGGGTGATGGAACACGCTTCCACGCTGGATCTGGCTTCATACGAAAATCCGGAATTTTACGACAAGCTCGAACGCGCCAGACTGCAGGCCACCGACCGCCTCGCCATGATCCGGGAAGCGGGCACGGCGCTGCAGCAGACAGTCACAATAGCCACGCTTTCCGCGGCAATTTTCGTTTATTCGCCGTGGCTGCTGTTCGTTCTGGTAGCCTGTCTGATTCCGGCTTTCCTGGGCGAGACGCACTTCGCCTTTCTCGGTTATTCGCTGAACTTCGGCCAGACTTGCGTGCGGCGCCAGATGGATTACTATCGCACGCTGGGAGCGAGCAAGGAGTCGGCTAAGGAACTGAAGCTTTTCGGGCTCGCTCCGTTCTTTGTCAGGCGCTATTCGGATCTCTCGGATCAGATCTACCGCGAAAACCGGACGCTGGCGAGCCGGCGTTTGTTCGCAGGTTCCTTCCTGTCGCTGCTGAGCAGCGCGGGATACTACGCGGCCTATGCGTACGTGATTTACCGGACGGTGGAGGGCAGGCAAAGCATCGGCACAATGACGTTTCTGGCGGGATCGATTGCGGCGACCAGCACTAATATTCAAAATATTTTCTCATCCTTCTCGAGCATCGCCGACCAATCGCTCTTCCTGACAGATCTGCGGGAGTTCTTCGCCGTCAAGCCTGCCGTGCGTCTCGCGCCCGTCGCCGCCATCGCGCCGCGCTCGATTCAGCGGGGTTTCGAGTTCCGGAACGTTACGTTCGCGTACCCGGGGAGTTCGCGCCTGGTGCTGAATCATCTTGGCATGCGCTGGGAGCCAGGAGAGCGAATCGCTCTGGTTGGCGGGAACGGACAAGGCAAGACCACAATCGTGAAGCTGCTCACGCGCCTCTATGAGCCGAGCGGAGGGAAGATTCTGCTGGACGGCGTGGACCTGAGGGATTACGATCCGGAAGACCTCTACCGCGAGATCAGCGTGGTTTGCCAGGATTTCATGCGATACGAAATGTCCGCCGCCGAGAATATCGGGATGGGTCGTATAGAGGACCGGGAAAACCTGGAAAAACTGGAGCAGGCCGCGCGGAAAAGCCGCGCCGACGCCGTCATTGATCGTCTGCCGAACGGTTATCGGCAGATTCTCGGGCGCCGCTTCGAAGGCGGCGTGGATCTTTCCGGCGGCGAATGGCAGAAGATCGCTCTGGCGCGGGCTTACATGCGCGACGCGCAGGTATTGATCCTGGATGAACCGATGGCGTCGCTCGACGCGCGTTCCGAACACGAGGTATTCCAGCGTTTCACCGATCTGACCCAGGGCAAAATGGCCCTGTTCATTTCGCATCGATTCTCGACCGTGAGAATGGCCGATCGGATTCTGGTGCTGGACGACGGCAAGATCGCGGAGGAAGGAAGCCATTCGAGGTTGATGGAATTGCGCTGCCGCTACTTCGGCATGTTTGAATTGCAGGCGGCGCATTATCGCTGAGGCCGATGGGCTTCGACGAAACTGGTGGCCGAAATCGGCCAACACGGTGAAGCACGGCCAGGGCAACAGCTCGTAACTCGATGACTAAGCGCCGCTTTGAGTTGGCACAGCGGTTGCAAAAGCTGGGGCAGGAGAAACGAGCATGAAAAAAGGACTGCTGATTCTGGCGGCGGCGGTAATGACACTGACGCCGATTACGGCTCCCGCGGCCATTCGCGGCGGGTTCGTGGTTGGGGGCCCGGTCTTCTACGGCCCCGGCTGGTATAGCCCGTTTTGGGGACCCTATTGGGGTCCGGGCCCATACTATGCCTTCCCCAACGCGGGTGAAGTAAAACTCGACACCAAGGTGAAAGACGCCCAGGTCTTCATCAACGGCTCATACGCCGGCACCACGAAGGAAAACAAAACGATGCACCTGCGGCCAGGCAACTATGCCATTGAGATACGGGAAGGCGGCCAGACCCCGTTCGCCGAACAGGTCTATGTAGCAGCGGGCAAGACGATCCACCTTCACCCGGAACTGTAAGCAGAGTGACCGGGGTCTACACCAGCTTGACGGCGCCATCGCCATGATTCGCAGGCGAACAAAGGGATTGGTCATGAGATGGCGCGCAAGACGTTGGTGATATTAGCCGCTCGCCCTGGCTCAGTGTCACCACCGCCACGCGCCACAAGAGGTCCGCATCGGCAGGCGGCGGCGCGCCGAAATCCCGAGACTCTATGTCCGGATTGAATTCCAGATCGCCCCGCCGCGGTGTTGATGGCCGGATGCATTTTACCTGCTCGCAGCCGCGTGAAGATCCGGGCTCAGGCGGAACACGATTCCGGGGTCCGCCTGACACGGTTCGGCTTCATCACGGAATCGATGTTCACCTTCATCCCGGAACCCTCTGAGCCTTCACCCCGGGACAGCGTTTGGAATTTTTCCGGAATCACGTTCACCATTCCCCACCACTTGCGCGCCAATTTCATTGCCCTTCGACGCAACCTCATGCCACCAGGCGTCGACGAAGAATAAGCCACTCCTGCCGGCAGTGGGCACCCTTCACCGTTAGCGCCGGGTGGTTCTCCAGGCCTCCGTTCGGTGGCGCTCAGCTGAAATGCGCGAAGCAGTACATTTCCGAACGGCATTCCGGGTGTTGGATGACATGTGCCGACGCCCGGACGGATGTGGCCCTGTCCAGATCATCCGCGAGCACCCGCTGATTCTAATCACTGTTTTTCGAAACAGACGTTATTACCGCAATCCTATAACTATTTTATTGGCAGGTTTAACGTAAAAAGCGTTGACACATACACACTCGAAGAGGCATGATTCAGTTCTATAAGGTACTGGAGAGCCCTGGTACTGAGGTTGTAACCGGTCTTCGGTTACATCGCTCAAAAGCTAGATGCTATTGAGCGGCCCGGGTCTGCCTGAAAGACACACCATTAGGGTTTAAGAGCGGATGGGACAAAACGGGCGTTAGCTTGCCCGCAGCTTCCGCCCGCCGTAAAACTTCACATCATAAGGAGAAGCCTGTGAATTCGTCGTTTCGAACGGCACTACATGTCTTCAGCGGCCCTGGCGATTTCGGTGGGCAGGTTGCCCCCGAGCCTCGGTTTCCATGGTACGGTGTGCGCACGCGATCCAATCAGGAAAAACTTGTCGCAGCGGTCCTTGAAAGTAAGGGGTATGAGCATTACCTGCCCATCTATCGCTGCCGCCGACGATGGTCCGATCGCATCGTTACCACTGAGATACCTTTGTTTCCAGGGTATGTCTTCTGCCGATTCGATCATAACAAGCGCCTGCCAATCATAAGCACTCTGGGCGTGGTATCGATTGTCGGTTGCGGCAACGACCCTGCGCCCATTCCGGACAGTGAGATAGGAGCTATCGATGCTGTCCTGCAGTCCGGCCTCGCGGCCGAACCTCATCCATTCCTTCGGGTAGGACAACGCGTCCGGATAAGCCATGGCGCGCTCAAGGATCTCGAGGGCATTCTTGTCCAGAAGCGATCCGAATGGCGCCTGGTTGTATCGGTCACGATGCTGCAGCGTTCCGTATCCGTCGAGATTGACAGCAGCTACATCTGCGCGAATTGAACGCGGGTTAGCGTGTTCACCGGAGCCGGGTGCAAGCCCGGAAACCATTGGCCGGCTCGAAGTGTGTCCCGATTTGCTGATATGGGCACACGCCGGCAAGCCCTTAGGGCGCTTCCTGCCAGGCCAGGTTCCGGATGACGCTATCCTGCAGGGATTTATGTCGATCAAGAACAAATGTGTCCCAGCCTCATCGCTTGTTTCACACGGCTGAATAAATAAACTTCTTTGTCAATTACCGGGATTTAGGCGCGAAAGCAAAACACATATGAATCGTCAACTGATATTCCTTCTGTCGGTATTATCCTGCTTACCCACAGCCAGTCCCCAGACCGACACGCCGGGGGTAACGACGAACCTTCCTCCCGACTACGTTCTGGGCGCCAACGACCAGTTTTCTCTTATCGTCGATCAGTTGCAGGACAGCTTCACCGACAAGCTGTTTCGGATCGACGGGCAGGGAGATGTCACTCTTCCTTTCATCGGCCGCGCTCACGCCGGCGGTCTTACCGCGAGCGAATTCGAGGATCAGTTGAAGGTGCGCTTTGGCCTTATCCTGAAAGCTCCCGACATCGTCGTCACGGTGACGGAGTTCGCCAGTCAACCGGTTTCCGTTCAGGGCGCAGTCAACATGCCTGGAGTGCATCAGTTGGCGGGGCGAAAGACTCTGTTCGAACTGCTCTCACTGGCCCAGGGACTAAGACCTGACGCCGGGACCACTATCACAGTCACTCGCAATCTGAAATGGGGCGCCATACCCCTGCGCGGCGCAGTGCCAAGCGCGGACGAACAATTCAGTATTGCGACCGTACGCGTGAAGAACGTGATGAACGCTTCGTCCGAAAACATTGTCATGATGCCCGGCGATACAATTTTCGTGCCCAAGGCGGATGTGGTCTACGCGGTCGGTTCGGTGACCAAACCGGGCGGGTTCCCCATTGGCGAGAATGAAACGCTTTCGGCGCTGCAGGTAATCTCTCTGGCCGAAGGCATGTTGAAGACTGCCTCGGCCGAGAAGGCCAGGATTCTGCGCCTCTCGCCGGGAGGCGGCCCGCGCACCGAGGTCCCGATTAATCTCAAACTGCTCATGGCTGGGAAAGGTCCCGACGTGGTCTTACAGCCCGACGATATCCTTTTCGTTCCCAACAGCAACATCAAGAGCGCGACTTACCGCACTCTCGAGGCCATGGTCACCGCGGCTACCGGCATGACTATTTACGGCCGCTATTGATCGGAGGAAATCCATATGCACAGCTCCAATCGTCCTGCCCCCGCAGTCGTTCCGGTAAGCGGAGTTCCCGCACGAGTCGAGGTCGTCGATCCATCCACCCGCGCGGATAATCGCGTCCCCTATGTGTCGTCCAGGCGTTATGGCAACGAGATCGAGGACGAAGCCGACTCCGACAGCGGGCTGCTCCAATACTGGCGAATTCTCCGCCGCCACAAGTGGGCCGTCATCCTTTCCGCTCTGGGCGGCCTTGTATTGGGCGTCGCCGCCGGTATTCCCATGCAGCCGGTCTTTCGCGCTCGCACTTCCCTCGAAGTCCTCAATATCAACGAGGATTTCATGAATATGAAACAATCCAACCCGGTCACTACGAACGACAATTCCTACGAGACCTCCGAAGAGGAAACCCAGGCCAAATTGCTCGAAGGGGCGGCGCTACAGGACCGCGTGATGGCGAAGCTCGATCCTGGACGCCCTGCCGGGTCCGCAAAACCGCGCATGGCCACATCGGGCTGGCGTGCGTGGTTGCATCGGAAAGAACCGGTTCAACTCACAGAACGCGAGAAACTGCTGGGGAAACTCGCCCTCAGCCTGAAAATCCGTCCAACACCGCGCACCCGTATCCTCGAGGTCACGGCCGATTCGACGGATCCGGGGCTCGCCGCCGATTTCGTCAACACTCTGACCGGGGAATTCATTCAACAGAACGTCGATTCCCATCTCAACAGCAGCCAGAGCACCAGCGCATGGCTGCGCAGCGAAATCGACGATGCCCGCGCATCGCTGCAGCGGGCCGAAAATGCACTGCAGACCTACGCTCGCGACTCCGGTCTGATCTTTACCGACGACAGCACCAACATCGATACGGAAAAGCTGCAGCAACTGCAGCAGCAGCTTTCCAACGCGACAGCCGACCGCATCACCAAACAGTCTCACTTCGAATTGGCGAAAAACAGTCCGCCGGATACTCTCGGCGACGTTCTGAACGACGACGGATTCCGCGACACAGCCGCCAAGATGCTCGATCTGCAACGACAGATAGCCTCGATGAGCGCGGTCTTCACTCCCGGTTACAGCAAGCTTCAGCAGGCGCAGGCTGAACTGGCGACTCTTACCAAGACGTTTAACAGCGAGCGCGACGATATCGTCAAACATATCGAAAACGATTACGTTGAAGCTACGAACAAAGAGAAGATGCTCGCCGCCGCTTATGACACGCAGGTTGGAGACGTGACCGGTCAAGGTGAGAAACTCACTCAGTACAACATCCTGAAGCGCGAGGCCGACAGCAGCCGTCAGCTTTACGACACGATGCTGCAGCAGACCAAGCAGGCCGCCATTGCCGCCGCCATGCGCGCC
This sequence comes from Terriglobia bacterium, assembly GCA_963788485.1. Classification (GTDB taxonomy): domain Bacteria; phylum Acidobacteriota; class Terriglobia; order Bryobacterales; family Bryobacteraceae; genus BOG-234. The sequence continues at coordinate 1,123 of CAWBIS010000225.1, read as the reverse complement.
AGCAACGTACGCGTGGTGGATCAGGCCATGCCTCCGGATCTGGCTGTCTTCCCCAATTTCAAACTGAATGCAGCGCTGGGACTGTTTGCCGGCTTATTCCTGAGTGTTGTCTTCGTCACGGCTCGTGAGCGCGCCGATCGCACCTTGCACCAGCCCGGCGATATCAAGCTCTGGACCGACCTTGCCGAATTGGGCGCGATTCCCTCCGGCCCCATGCCACGATCTTTGGCTCGGGCAGCAGCGGGCGGAAGCCGCGGCGCCCGCCCGCGGAACGCCTTCGAGTTGGCAACCTCGCACCAGACGGCTGGTATTACCGCGGAAGCGTTTCGCTCGGCCCTGACTTCGATCCTGTTCATGGGAGATAACGGGTCTTCCCCGCGCGTCATCGCTTTCACCAGCGCCAGCCCGCAGGATGGAAAAACCAGCGTCGTCAGCAATCTTGCGCTGGCGACCGCCGAGATCCGCCGTAAAGTCCTCATCATCGATGCGGATCTGCGCCGGCCCCGTATGCACGACATATTCGACGTTCCCAACGAACGCGGTCTGGGCACCGTTCTGCGTGAAGAACTGTCCGCGACGAATCTCACGGGCCTCGTGCAGCAGACGCGCATCCCGGGTCTCGATGTGTTGCCGGCGGGCCCTCCTACACAGGCCGCCGCGCACCTGCTCTACTCGCCCAATTTCGGCGCCCTCATCGCCGGGTTTCGCAACGAATACGACATGATCATGGTCGATACCCCGCCCATGCTGCAGATGACCGACGCACGGGTCGCCGCGCGTATGGCGGACGCGGTAATCCTTATCGCACGCTCCGGCAAGACCACGCGTGATGCCCTGCTCGCCGCCCGCGACAGATTCAACGAAGACCATATCGAGGTCCTGGGCACGATATTGAACGACTGGAATCCCAGGAAGACCCTGGATGGTTACTACGGTTATGGCGGAGACATCCAGGCTTACAAGCAGTAAGTTAACCCAGGCGATCATGCTCGACCCTCAAAACATCGCGCTCACCAAACAGCGCTACGACAGCCGGAACCTGGCGGTCTGTTCCAGTATTCCGGCCACGAGCGCTTCACTGCTCGACGTGGGTTGCGGTACGGGATCCCTCATGAAGTGGGTC
>CAWBIS010000224.1:0-16767 GCA_963788485.1 Terriglobia bacterium | reverse complement strand
TGGCCCGCGCCTCATCTTCAACCCGGCTCTCCCCGTGAGTCGTTGCGGAGAGGATGGCGAAAGCTTATCGAGCACCCGGGACGATTTGATCTGGATTTGCTTGCAACGTTGAATTCTCTCGCCATTTCCCTGCCCGGAGGCGGAGCGGTACGATCTCGATATGGCCACATGCAGCGCGATTGCGACACGCCTCGATGAAGAGATGCTTGCCCACCGGCCCGCCATGGTTTATCCGTCGCACACGCCTTTTTCGGCGGTGCCATCGCGCCCCGGCGCGGACATTGCAGTTGAGTTGGGTGGCAGATATCTCCTTCGATACCTCCTTCGCAAACAATATCGGCAGTTTACGGCTGGCTCTTCCTCGCCGCACTTTGTGACGCCGACTCCCTATTCGCCTACCGAAGTCATTTCATGGCTGGCTTTGCCAACACCCGCACGCCGGGAGTTCGTTTTATTCCTCGATGCGATGCGCCTTTCGGACGTTCGCGGCCCCCGCCGAGTCTCGCTCGGCGGCGGACTCGAATATTTACTCGCGTCGGGATTTCCGGCTAACGCCATCGTCGTGGGCTGGCCGGTTCCCGTGATGTAATAGAGCTAAGGATTTCAATGGCCCAGATCAATCAGGCGGATGATCCAAAGCTCGTCACGATGCAGTTACTCATGGATGAAGCTGGTCGGGCCGCGTCCTTCCGCGAACTCGATCCATTTGGCGAACGCCATGGCAGCTGGCAGCGAACGATACATGCCTGGTCTGCGCCTGACAGTCTTGACCGTTATGTGATCGCCGCAGTTACCAGCCTCGATGATGGGGATGAGATCGCTGTCATGGCCGGCGCTGAGGAACGCTCGATCGCCGATTCTGCTGGCAGACCGAGATTCCGTCGTTTCGACGTTGGCTCGATCCGTCTCAACGGCGATTGGCCCACGGCTGATATCAAGAATCTTCTCGCCCAAGCCGTGCGAATGGCTGTCGAGATCCAGCCGGTCCAGCTCGAAGAAATGCAACTTCTGGCGAGCTGAGTCCAAGGCTCAGATCAACCGCATCGCGCTGCCCCGCCAACGTCGAGTTTCTCGCGGACCACCTCATTCGCGCGACAGGCCGCCAGACTGGCCAGGTACGCCGATGGGGGCGAGACGGGAGATCTGGCGATTAATCGAGGCCGACGCAGGTCTCTGGATCGTGATCGATTCGCGGTATGGCGGTCCTGGAAACCGCCGCCATCAACCGCTCTGCCATTTCTCCATCTTCTATCTTGCCTGATTCGATCGGGTTACAGCTCGCTGTCACTACGACATTTTACTTGTTTTGTTGGTTCCGGGGTACGACTGTCACTACTTTGTCACTGGTACGAGGATCAAGGGCAGCCACTGCCCGCAGCTTCGTTTCGTGGTTCGTGTGTGCGTATCGCATCGTGGTGTTGATCGTCGAATGCCCGAGCAGCTCCTTGACTGTTACGAGATCGACGCCCGAGCGCGTCAGCCTTGAAGCAAACGTATGCCTGAGCGTGTGCCATGTGATGCCTGTGAGCCTCGCGCGCCGGACGGCCGCTTTGAAAGCGCCTTTGAGATCGTAGAAACGATCTCCCGTCGCCGAATTGTAGAAGACGTACGGTCCGTGTGCCACCGCCTGCCTTGCCTCGATGATTTCGAGCGCGACATCGTTCAGCGGGACTTCCAGCCGGCGCCGCGTTTTACCCACGATGATCGATAGTCGTCTGTTTTCCCGATCCACCTCCTCCCACATCAAATCCATAATGTCGCCGCACCGTAGACCCGTATTCACGGCGAACAGGAGCAACTCGCGAAGATACGGCGGCGAAGATTCGAGCAACAGCCGCTCTTCCACTTCGCTCACCGTACGGAACTGGAGGTTATCTTCCCGCAGGAATTTCACCAGTCGGACGGGATTGACACCGCGATACATGTTCCACTTCTCCGCCATGTTGAACATGTGCTTGAGAAGTGCGGTCTCACGGTTGACGGTCGCCGGCGCCACTTGTTGCAGGCGCGCCTGCTGGAATTCTTCGACGGTGAGTGGGGTGATCGAAGTCAGGTACTTCGCGCCAAAGAATCCCCGAAGCGTAGCGAACATCTGCACGTCCCGTTTCCACGAACGTTTGTGGGCCTTTGCGTAGCCCAGATAACGTTCCCACAGTTCCGGCAGCGGAACGTTTACGGGTTTGAAGTAAACGCCCCGATGCACTTCCGAAATTTTCATGGCCAGAAACTTCTCGGCCTCACGTTTGTTTGTGGTGCCGGTCGATTCCTGAACCCGCTCTCCGTCCGCGTAATAATCCGCGTACCAGATGCCAGCTTCTTTTCGTCGGTAGAGTGCCATTTGATTGACTCCTTCTACCTCTTGCCAGCCTCTTCGAGTGTAACGTGGCGAAGCGCCATCACGACCGATTCGAAATCGAAGCGGAGGCAGCGGCCGGCCTTGATATACGGGATTCGTTTCAGGTAGACCCAGTTGTAGAGAGTGCCCTTCGCGATTGACAACCGCGCGGCCAATTCGTCGATGTTGATGAGGTTTGCCATCGCCGTGCCTCACGCGAAGGGGGTCTGTTCGAGTTGCGCGAACAGGTCGGTCCGGACCATCGCCAGCCGATGCCGGTCCATGAAGCCGAATCCGGCGGCGCCAATCGCTTCCTCAAACATGAGCTTGGCTTCCCTCATGAGCTGGATCGATATGCCGAAAGTGTCGGGGGAGCGGCGGGGGATTCCGACCGAAGTGAGAACCTTTTCGCGGTTCTCAATATAAACCTGCATTTGATCAAACGTCTTGCCGTCACGCGCGACCGGGCCGAAGAATTCGTTGATCCAGACGACCAGACTTTTCTCCGCAGCGGTGTCGGCGAGCGTGCGGAAGCCGAGCAGAGAGTCGTTCAGCATCTCGCCGCCGCCGATGGGAATGTGGACGTAGACTCTGCGGCCGGCGTCGCGAAGAAGCGTGATGAGGTTTGATTCGACGATGTAGGTCCAGAAGGGCAGAAACGCGGTCGCGCCGCTGTCTACCACGAAGACGGCTTCATCTTTGAGGAAGCGCTCGGTCAGGACGTCGTAGCGGGAGCGTATGAGTACGCCATCCTGACTGACCAGATCCAGTTTCTCGACTGCCAGCGATTTATACTGTCCGAGCGATCGGTTGACGGGATCGCCATCGATGCAGCGTACCGGCTGTCCCCGGCTCATGAGGAACTCGGCGAGCCAGCTCGCGACGACGCTTTTGCCGATGCCGCCCTTGCCCTGCAAGATCAGGTGAATGGTCGGAACTGCCGTTTCGTTGGTGTTCTTTGTTGCCACGTTATTTTCCTTTCGTCAAATGAGGTTTTTCGTTTCGGGATCGCCATCGCCGTGAATCGTGCGGATATCGAGCCGCGGTTTCGACAGCGCACGCATGGCCGGGGCTAGCGGGTCGTCGGGTCGTGGCTCGGGTCCCGGTTGCAAGCGCGGCACCGGCAGTGTTCCAGACCGCCGACGGCGGATGCGGCTGATGTACGACGTGAGGCTGGCGACGCTCAGCGTGATCCCCGCATCTTCTTCCAGCCATTTGCGAATGCTTTTCATGCTTTGTCCTCCTGTGAGAGCGGCTTCGATTTCCGGCCATACTGCGCGTACCTGAGCTGCTTTGGTGGCCGGCTTTTGCATGCAGCGGTGCGCGAGCCGGGTCCGGCTTGTAGCGATCCAGTTGTCGGATTTTTCGGCTTTTTGCACGCCTCGACAGATGCCTTATACAGATAAGGGCTCAGGAAGGGAGTTTTGGACAATTTGAAGTGCGCCTGGACTTCGGCCGGTCGCTGCGGCGATTTGCGACACCACGCGGCGGATTGCGACCGTTTCCGGGGCGCGCGGCGATTTGCGGAGGATTACGACATCCTGCGGCAACTCGAACCGGCCCCAGTCCAGATCGGGAGGGCAGGGAAGACCGGGAAAGGAACATAAAGGTTGTTTAGCGACGGTGTTGTTTTTCCTGCTTTGACGCCATATCTTCAGTGATTTGGCGTGTTGTGCATTTTGCCATGCGCGTTTAGCGTTTGTTTAGCGCGTGAGGGGCGCTTCTCGATGAAGAAAAAAGTCACCTGAATGCGAGGACTACGGCTCAGCGAAGACGCCTGGAAAGCCGTCGTGCAGGCTGCCAAAGTCCGATCCTACGCGAACCCCAGTTCGTTCATGCGCGCGGGGATCGAGTCTCGGGCGCTATTCGAAACAATTCCGCCGAGTGAGCACCGGACAGCAGGCGCTGTTCGCGTGCAGGGGGAAGCTTCGGTACTCGCGGTTCCTGAAGAGCGTTGGCGCGAACATGGTGGGCGACGCCCCCACCACCCGAGATATCGCGATGCTAAACCGCTTCTTGCCCCTCGCTGGACCGGCTGGCGTTCGCAGGATCGTTGACGCAATGCCGGTCGTTCAGGCGCTAACCAGCCCAAACAGCATCCTGCGGCTCACGAGGCCCGCAGATTCAATCGTTCCATGCCAGATTCCGGGCAACTGACGGAAGGCCGGTCCTCCGGGCATAACCCCTTCCTGGAGGCCGACACCTTCAACCTGCCTTGATTGAACTACTTTTCACCCATTCGCGAACCGGGATTCTGTTTCTCTCTCGCCCATTCCTTGCGGAAGGTCTCTTCGCGCTCGGATACGTACGCGCGGTAGCCCGCCGGATCAATAAAGGGATTGGGCCCGCCGGCCTTCATCTTTTCCAGCTTCGCCAGCATGCCGAAATAGGCGCCGTGGGCGCCCAGAAACAGATCGCAGGGCAGGGCCTTGAGCACTGCAAAGGTCTTAACGTAATCTTCGGCGATCTGCGGATAGTCCTTGTTGCCAACCAGAATGTAGCCGTTATTCACGTTGGGGCTGCCGATAATTACGACGTTCAGTGCCCGTCCGCCCTCCTGAACCTGCATGGTCCACGTGGTGCAGCCTTTGGTGTGACCAGGCGTAAGCCGGGCTGTCAGCTTTGCTCCGCCTAACTCAACTGTGTCGCCATCGTGCAAGATGCGATCCACTTTCGCGCCGGGTCGGCCGGGGGCGGTGCTTTCTTCCTGCGGCACGTCGGCATCCATCACCATGAGTCTCGCGCCTGTGTCCTTTTTAATAACGCCGGTCCCTTCGTCGTGATCGCCGTGAGCATGGCTGATCAGAATGATCTTCGTGTCGCTGTATTTGAAACCCAGTTTTTCAATAGCGGCGCGCACGGTGGGCACGTCTTCCTTGAAATCCGAATTGATCAGGATGTTCCCCTGTGGCGTAGTGATCAGATAGACCGCGAGGTCGGCCGTGCCGACGTAGTAAAGATTTCCTGCGATTTTAAACCCGGGAATGGCGCGATGCCAATCCGGATTGCCCTGGGCCAACAACGTCGCCGCGAAGGCAATGAGTGAAAACATTCCACGTCGGATCATCATCTGCTCTCCTGTTTCCCTTAATTTCCCGCGTCAATAGTTTATATCCGGTTGGCCTGCCGTGGCTCATGTCGGCCGAGACCATGATTCAGGCAGGCGAGCTAAAAGTTGGTGCGGTGCGCCCGCTGTTCGGAACGTTGCCCGCGGCATTTGGGTCCTATCGATACGACGTTTCTCCCGGCGGCCAGCGCGTCTTTGCAATGATGCCGAACGAACAAGCTGCACCTGAGCCCCTGATGCTGATTCAGAACTGGACCGCAGGTTGAAGAAGTAGCCCGCCACTTCGTGACCCCGATTCAACACCTCGCAGGGGCGGTAACGGAAATAGCGCCCGTACGGTCGAGTGTCCCGAAGTTATCAGCCGTTTCTTTATCTTTCGTGCCGCGCGTTGAATTTTCCCGCCGCCGTTTGACGGGCATTAATACCCATTAAGGCTCGCCACGGGCCGGCGTCATGTGGCTGCGTGAAGGCGTTTTTCAGGATCGACCAGGCGTGCCAGTACGCGTTCCACATCCGGACTTCCGGCCCGCGTCGCCCAAATCCGGGCTTTGTACGAGTGGCGCGTGAGAACTAAGCCGCTGGCGCGGCGGACGCAGCGGCGTGCGTGCTTGCGGGCTTGAACAGCGGTAGCTTCGGTCACAGAAAGGAGTTTCTGTGACCGAGCTACGACAACGCATGCTGGAGGAGCTTCAGCGGCGCAACTTTTCTCCCAACACGATTCGCGGCTACATTCGCACCGTTCGCGATTTCGCCGTGTACTTTCACCAACCGCCTGACTACAAACGGCCCGACCAACTTGGCGTCGAGGAGGTTCGCCAGTTTCAACTTCACATGTTGCGCGACCAGAGGTTGGCGACCGGAACCGTACAGAACCGGATGACGTCTCTGCACTTCTTTTTCAAGAAGGTCCTGAAGCGGCACGATCCAGAGTTGTACGACATGGCGCTGACTCGAATACCGAAGAAGCTTCCCGTCGTGCTCAGCACTGAGGAGGTCGAGAGGTTGATTGAGGCCGCGCCCAACATCCGGTATCGAACGATCTTGCTGCTGCTGTACGCCACTGGCCTCCGGCGCGCTGAGGCCTCCCAGTTGAAGATCGCCGACATCGACAGCCAGCGCATGATCATTCACGTCCATCAGGGCAAGAACTCTCGCGATCGCGAACTGCCACTGACGCCGAAGTTGCTCGAAGCGCTGCGGTCATACTGGCGCGCCTGTAAAGTAAAGCCGAAAGTGTACTTGTTCCCGGCACGCTCGCAAAAGACGGACGAGGAGCAGCCTACATCCGACAAGACGGTGTGGCACGCCTGCATCGAGAGCGCGCGCCGAGCCGGGCTCTCGAAACGGCTTGGGCCCCATACGCTGAGGCATACCTTCGCCACCCACCATATCGAAAGCGGAACCGATTTGCCAACCCTTCAGCTTCTGTTGGGCCACCAGAAATTGCAAGACACCGCGCTGTACGTGCACCTCTCGCGGCGGCATCTGCATGCCGCCGTCAATCCGCTGGAACGCATCCACGTCCCAGGTTTATCGCGCAAGCCGGACGAACCGCCGGAGAACAGCAGCCGTGGTACGGCCGCGGTTTGAGATTGCCGACGTTATCCGCAGGGCCGACGCCCGAATCACCAGCCGCCATCGTGAGTCCTTGACGTGGCCTCAGATAAAAGTGCTCAACGCCATCCTGCGCTGCCGGACGGCGGCGCTCGGCGGGCATCGCGACCAGTGTACCTGCTGCGGATATCAGGCCATCTCCTATAACTCCTGCCGTAATCGCCACTGCCCGAAGTGCCAGACGAATGCCCGTGACAGGTGGTTGACCGCGCGTCAGCAGGAACTGCTGCCTGTGGACTACTACCATCTCGTCTTCAGCGTTCCTCACGCTTTGGTCCCGCTAATCTGGCAGAACAAGAAAGTCCTCTTCCGGCTCCTGTTTGAAGCGAGCGCGGAAACCCTACTCGAAGTTGCCGCCGACCCCAAACATCTCGGAGCCCAGATCGGCTTTCTGAGCATCCTTCACACCTGGGGCCAGACTCTCCAACGCCATCCGCACGTTCATTGTGTCGTGCCGGGCGGCGGTCTGTCGCAGGACGGGCAACGCTGGATCCGGTCGCCGCCGCGATTCTTTCTGCCGGTGAGAGTCTTGAGCCGCGTCTTCCGCGGGAAGTTCGTGGCCGGTCTCAAGCGGGCCTTTCAACGGAAGAAACTCGTCTTCCATGGCGCTTGCCTGTCATTGGCGAATGAGAAGGCGTTCCACGCTTTCCTTCGCACGCTTTTTCGCGAAGATTGGGTCGTATATGCCAAGCGCCCCTTCGGCGGTCCCGAGCACGTTCTGCATTATCTGGCCCGATACACACATCGGGTCGCGATCTCGAACCACCGCCTCCTCAATCTCACCGATACCCACGTCACGTTCCGCTGGAAAGACTACGCGCATCGCAGCAAAAGGCGGATGATGACGTTGACTCACGAGGCGTTTCTGCGCCGCTTTCTCGCACATGTGCTCCCGCGGGGTTTCCCGCGCATCCGGTACTTTGGCCTTCTCGCCAACCGGCGGCGCGGTGAGTTCCTCCCACTTTGTCGCACTCTGCTGGCGGCTGCGCCGCCAGCAGCGGCGAACTTCACAGAACCGGCAGTGCGACGGTGCCCGCGTTGCCAAGGGCCAATGCGGGTCCTCGAATTCCTGACGGCCCAACAGCTCTATTCCGAGCAACTCCGCCAAGTGGTGACTCTTGACAGCTCGTAGATCGGACGCCAAGGCGGCTCATCCAGCTTGCTCAACGGCAAGCACCCGACACGTATGTCCTGCAGTCGATCTTATAGCTTCAGCGGAGCGAACTTCGTCTCCAGTCGGCCCTCGCCGAGCACGCCAGAACTCGATGGCTGCCCGTTCTGGGGGACTCCCATCGCGCCTTCTCTTGCATCGTCACTCCCCCAACGCCATAGAAACCCCATAAGGTGGAAGTCCGGTGCGCACGCGCCAGCGGCTCACTTCTCACGACTTTATCGAAAGTGCCCGGCGCTCAACCTGACTCCGCGCCCCGGCCACTCCGCGCCCCGGCCACTCCGCGCCGGGCACTTCCGATAAAGATCTGGCGTATTTCGCCCAGAGCGCTGTCCGACGCTTCCCAGATCCGGACTTCGGGACAAATTCCCCTGTCACAGCGCTCCGCAGACAGATGATCTCGTCCGGACATATGGAGAACTGCTGGATTTCAGCTCCGCGAGATGCGCGTTTTTCGTTTTACGCGGCCAACAGTTCCCCACGGGGATCGAAAACGAACTTCTCCGCAGGCCCTCTTTCTGACAAGGGATAAGCCAGTTTGGCATCATCGATGGATAGGAGGCGGACATTGACAGCTTTCGCGATGTCCACTCGGCCGTTGAGGATCGCATTCATGAGGATGCGCTGGTACCTCGCAGCAGGACACTGCCCCAAGGTAAGAACCTGAGATTTCGCCCAACTGCGACCGAAGTTGATGCTCAGATTCGAGGAGTTCGCGGCATCATCGGCGTCACCCGTGTCGGCGGTCGCATACAGCGCCGGAATCCCGACGCCGCCGCCTGCCCGCGTGATCGTCATCAGTGAATTCAGCACTGTTGCCGGAACTGCCTTCGCCCCGCGCGAGTGTCCATGCCCGCGCGCTTCGAAACCGACAGAATCGATGCCGCAGTCCACTTCTGGAACGCCAATTATCTGACACAGTTGTTCAGATAATGAGGCGTCCTTCGACACATCCACAACCTCACAGCCGATATTTTTTGCCTGAGCGAGACGTTCCGGAATAAGGTCGGCCATAATTACCACCGCGGCTCCCCGGAGCTGGCAAGACACCGCACACGCAAGGCCGACGGGACCCGCGCCGGCGATAAGGACAGTGGAACCCGGCCCAACGCCTGCCAAAACTGCCCCATGATACCCAGTGGGAAAAATGTCTGAGAGCAACGTCAAATCCCGGATTTTATCCATGGCCCGTGCCTTGTCTGGGAACTTCAAAAGGTTAAAATCCGCGTATGGAACCATGACATATTCGGCCTGCCCACCTACCCAACCTGCTATCTCGACATAGCCATAGGAAGCGCCCGGTCGCGCCGGATTCACACTCAGGCAGACGTTAGTTTGGCCCCCTTTACAGTTGCGGCAGCTGCCGCAAGCAATATTAAACGGGACAGAAACCAGGTCGCCTCGCTTTATGAACTCGACTCCGGCGCCCGCTTCGATCACCTCGCCCGTGATCTCGTGACCCATGACCAGACCGCTAGGTCCCCTGGGGCCTCGGACAAAGGCTTGATCCACGGGACACACATTTGTTGTAACGATTCTCAAAATTACCCCGTGGTCACATTTCCGATTGCCGATTGCCAGCTTTGGCATACCGATCGTACATACGCCCACATTGCCGCGATCGATGTAAACCACACCTTTATTAGACGCGCCGCGTTGCTCGTCGTGCCAGTATCGATCGACGCCTAGGGCGGCGAGACCAACAGAATCTGTGCGATTACTGATGCCAAGACCATGCTTGTCCGCCGAAACAGACGGTGGAAGCGCCTGTCGCCATTTCTCTGCTACCGAGGGACTGGTATTGCTGAGCTGCTCGAACGCAGATTGTATTGCCGATGGAATGTCGACCTCCCGATTCAAGAATCGCAATACCTCAAGCCGTAGAAATTTATGACGATCGAGTTCGAAGAGCCGCTCAGCCAGATGAAGCTTCACGCGGCCTGCATTTCCCTTCGTGACTGTACGATCAGCGAATACAAAAGCGTAGAGCCCATCATCGCCGACTTTAATTTTGTTGCCGTCAGGGTCCTCAAGGAGTTCTGCGCCCGAGGGGAATTGAAAGACGCTGAACGCCACGATGGTGTCAGTATCATCGACTTCGTGGGTATAAAGGGCGTCGCCGTGCCGGAAGATTGGAATAGCAAATCCGGGCGGACGTCTCGTGATCAGGAGAAAGCCCGCCAGTGTCAGGCTCGAAGGAGTCATTAGAGATATTTGCCCGTCCGGAGGAAGTCTTTCAGCCGATCAAAAATTAGCGCCGTGAACTCTGACGGGCGCATCCTAGGAAAAATATCATAAGTAATTGGGGTTACATCCCAGAGTGCAAGTTTGGCGACGAATGAAACGTCATCGAGAAAACACCCAGGAAAGATTATGGCAAGGGCGGCTCCGGGTTCGAGGCGTATGGGAGCGGAAGTCTGCGCCTCGATGGTGGAACCACGGTCATCGACAGAAGCTTTCGATTGCTGCCTGATGATCGCACTATAGCTTTCCACCGCGAACGCGAACGGGGCGCGATAGATGTCGTCTGTCGGCTTTGAAAAGTAGTAATTTTCGTTAGAGCGGAAAAAACGGTTGACCACACGAGCGGGACTCTGGGGTTCGGGCTCGAGCGCGAATTCCGTTACGGTCATGCGGGGATGAAGAAAGTCGTTGAATAACCCACTGAGGAATGCCCCGGAATCAAACGGGAAAATTCGTACGACTGCACGCAGTGACTCAGGTCTAAGCACGAAGCACACGGGGGCCATGAAACTCATTGAGCTGGGCATTTCCTTCGCATTCGGGCGGTAGGACGGACGCCCGTAGAACAAGTACAGGAGCGGTTCTTTGAAATTCGGGCATTCCGAAGGCTCGAGCAATTCGCTGGTCAGGACCCGGTGGAGTGTCCAGGCGTCGGTCGTGTGCACGAATGGTAGCAGCGGTTCGTAAGGAGCCTGCGTCGCAATGAAGGTCTTAAAGCTATTGTCGGGATGGTCAGCCGTCATGCGTTTATTAATCTGATTCGTTCTTGCATTATAGTTCCGTCCTGGTACCAGACGCGTTTCTTGTCGACGCCTGACGCCACTCACTGCCGGGCCATTTTGTCACGAAGTTCCTCCGCCTCGCGATTCACCCAATCGCATTCCAGATGCGATCAGCACCATCGGGCGGGGCCTGAGGCGACTGGTAAGCCTGAGTTTTACTCTCAGCCGGGACGGTGTAGTCCTGTCGCGAAGCGAAATCGTCCGACTGCTTCAGCCTTCCGGGGTTTCGGAAGGGATCTTCCACTTCATGTATCACATTTGGATACGCTGCTCCGTAGAGTGCCGCGACGCCAAACGCCTCGGAAATGGCGTTGGGGAAACGTCATTCGCGCTTAGAGCGGATCGTCTCCACTCGTACAGTGCTGGCCACAACGGGGTTGTAGAAGACGACTCCCTCGAAGCGGCTGCGAAAATACCTGCCGATATCACGGCATAACGCCGGTCGTCGCTCCCACAGTTGGTCGCCCGAGCAGGCGCCACGCTCCGCTTCGTCAAGTTCTTCACCTTCGACATCCACAATAGGAATGCGTGGGCGTCTTTCAATCGCGCGGGAATCCGTAATGCGATTTCGCCCACGTGACAGTGTCGGCCGCGGCGCGCTGGGGCTCAGTGGGCTCCATCTTGAAAGCTGCGCGAAAACGGTGGTCGTCGATAACGAATGGCTGATCCCACTGGTACATCATCTCGTCAATCTCTCGAATCATAGGCACCACGAGCCCAAGCGTTTTCACGGCCCATCGCGGCATCGTGGTGAGCCCAATGTCGCGGCCTAAACAATGCGAGAATCGCGCCACCAGCGCGCGCATCGACTCGGCTGGAGCGCACGGCAGCATCCAGGGCTTGCCGTACACATCGTCCCCGGCTGTGCCCAGCATCGCAAGCCCTGCAGCGACGTCCGGCACGTAATGATACGTATGGATCGCGTCGGGATTGACCAGCACCCGGCCACGGGCACCGCCGATCACGGGCTTCCAGAATTGATCTCCCAGGTGGCTGACTGTAGCGCCGGGGCCGTAAAAATCGGAAGCGCGTCCCGCTGTAGCGCGTACTTCGCCGCGGCGATGCGCTTCGAACAAGCGTTCGGCCTCGCGAGCCCGGATCTCGCCTTTCCGGCTGCAGGGATTCATTGGCGTGTCCTCATTCATCGGGTGCCCACCCGTACGCCCCAGCATGTACACGCTTTCCAGCACCGCCAGACGCGCACCCGCCTTTCCAGCGGCGGCGATCAGGTTCTCGATGTATTTCGGAATCACGTCAGCCCAGACCTGTGCGGAGTAGGGCGGATTCAGGCAGTGGTAGATCGTGGACGCGCCACGTGCGGCTTCAAGGCAAAAACTCCGGTCGGTTGCATCGCCGCGCATCAGTTCGACGCCTTCAGCCGCGCCGGCGGAGCGTCTCGCGATCCGGACGCGGAGACCGCGTTCGCGAAGGATACGAGCGAGGGGCTGCCCCATCTGGCCGCCGCCAAAAATGACGTGCAAATCGTTCGGCATCCCGCCTCCCTTTGTAGCACTGGCTGCATGGGATCGGGCGGCCGTCGCCTGCCGAATACCAGGGAAACAGACTGTCGCGCATCCGCCGCGTCTGTCGAGTCAGCAAAACAACGCTCATCGATGCGACGGGAACACGGATCAACGGGTGCCGGGACGCCCGATTAATTGCCCGCGATCCCGAGCGCCTGGGCAATGGCGTCCTCAAAGTCGGTTTCGCGGCTCACCAGCTTAAGCAGATCCGATTCGTGCACGGGTCTCCGGTTGAGTCTCAAAGTGCCAAGACTTTCCGCGTTGAAAGCGAGGGGCACCTTCAATCGCTCGGCCGTTTTCACGGCAGCGAGAGCCAGCGCGAACGGAACCGGCACTACGAGCGCACGCCGCTCCCCGATACGCAGAACAGTGTCGACGATCTCCCTCATGCTGGGCATGGTTGCGTTGAACAGGTTGCAGGCCGAACGCCGCCCGGATTCGATCAGGTTCACCATCGCCTCACAAAAGTCCGCGATCGCCAGCACCGGCACCGGATCGCGGCCGCCATCGATCAGCGGCACGACGCGCAGATTCCGTATCGTGCGCAGGGTTCGGCCAAACAACCCGCCGGGCCCGATCACCAGACCGGGACGCACCACGGCTTCGCCCGCGTCAGGCCCTCCCGCAAGATAGATGCGCTCAATTCGATATTTCGCAATGCCGTATTCGCCGGCGGCGTCCGCGCGCGCGGAGTGCGAACTGACGAAGATCCGCCGCCGCCCCCTGCCGGCCTCGAACAGGAGCCCGGAACCGGCCACGTTCCGTTCCATTGCTCCGGAGCGAAAGTCGTGGGCGCAGTGTACGATCGTGTCCGCGTCCGCAAACACAGCCGGATCAACCGGTTCCCCGAGGCGGATGCGCGCGGTGCTCCAGTGTTCGTTCGAACCGTCGCGCGAGCTTCCGATGACCTCATGCCCCCGCGCCTCCAGCGCTTCTGCCAGGTTCGAACCGAGAAATCCGCGGATACCGGTGATGAAGACTTTCATGAAAGCCCGTCGCAGATACGCGAAGCGATTCGCATGGCATTCGCCATAATCGTGAAGGTGAGATTCCTGGCGGGAAGGCGCGGGAAACAGGCCCCATCGGCGACGTAGACATTGCGGGTTCCATAAAGCCGCCCGTCCGGATAAAGCTGATAGCGGCCCGGCGATTCCCGCATCGGGAGTGTCCCGGCATAGTGAATGCCGGACCCCATCGCAGGATACTGACAAAGCGCCGCGGAGCTATAAAAGCCTATGCCGCGGAAGAGCCGAATCAGCTCTTGCTCCGCTCCGCCGCGAGCCGGGCCGCCCGCCGACGGTTCACCGTACTCGATCTCCAGCGTTCCATCCGCGGCGAGCCGCAGAAAATTCGCGGGATGCGGATCCGCCGGATAAAACATCATCAACAGGCCGGTGGCAGCCGCGAGCCGCCGCATGAGGGAAGCGTTTGCGGTGATCGAGAGCGGCAGGTCAAAAAGAATGTCGCTTCGCAATGGACCCGCCGCTCCGTAAACGGAACCCTGTACTATCGTGCCCCGATACTCGTGGATCACGTTCAGCTGCGCGAGCGAGCTGTCTCGGTTATCGAGTTGGCGGCCGATGCGGCGCAAATCGAAAAGCGGCAGGCACGACATCGGATTATCCAGCAGCGGCAGGCGCGTTTCGTGATCCCTGTTCGAAGCCAGAACCAGTTTTGCCGAATTCAGCGTGCCCGCCGCGAGAATGAGCGTTCGTCCCACGAACGTCTCCGCGGCGCCGGTTGCCGCATTCCGCGCCATGACCTCGATCCCGTCCGCCGTTTCCTTGTATTCCGCAACCAGACGTTCCGGTTCGTAGCGGATGCGATTGCCGTCGATGAGTTCGCGCAGTGTGTACGCGGGGTTGTAAACCGCGGGATCGTGCGGCCGGAAAAATTCGAAGTTCCCGTAACCGTAGGGCTGCCTGCCGCGATGAGGGCGCGTGAGTACGGCGAGGCGTGTGCGCCCGATGGAGACGCCCGTGGCGGCGAAGCGCGAACGCCGGCGCTGGTATGCGGCCAGAAGATCCGCCGCGAAACGCGATAACTCAACAGGCGGCTGAAGTTCCGGGTCTTCGCCGAAGAAGCGGGCGAGATCGTCGTTTGCGCCGCTGACCCCGATGTGGCGCGTCAAATCGTCGTAAAACGGGTCCAGTTCGCTCTGCCGGACCGGAAAGCCGTCGAGATCGCGGGAGGTAAATCGATAGACCCCCGCTCCCCACGCGTTTGCAAGCCCGCCCGCCGCAAAGCTCATCACCGCGCCGAAGCTGCTGGACCGGACAGGCGAGAGCGATTCCGCGCCATCGGCAATGTATTTCATCATCGGCGCCTTCAGTTTCAGGCTGACCGGTTTGCGATGCAGATTGTGCAGCGACTCGAACTTTTCTCCGATGAGAAACTGGAAGAGATCGGATCTCCGCCGGCGTTCCTCATACAGATTGACGCTCCAGCTCAAACCGCTGTCAGACACTGCAGCAGGCTGCCGGCCCACATCCAGAACCAGAACCCGTTTGCCCTGCAGCGCCCATGCCGCCATCACACCGGCGGCGCCGGATCCGACAATGATCGCGTCAAACAAGGCCATGTCTGCGGATCAGGTATGCCCCTTTGAGGTATTTGACGGCCGTCTGCCACACCGACCACAACACACCGGACCAGGCGCGAAGGCGACTCTCTTCACCGCCAACGAAGAAAGGGTAATACGGGGAACGGACCTCCAGCAGATAGAAAAGTATCCGGATCTTCCGGGTGAGAATCGTCGGACCATTTCGGAGCCGCAGTGTCAGCTCGATAGCCTCGGCATCCAGCCCGCGAGCCAGGATTGCGTTTGTCAGGGCGCTCGGTTCGGCGCCGCAAATCAAATTGG
This sequence comes from Terriglobia bacterium, assembly GCA_963788485.1. Classification (GTDB taxonomy): domain Bacteria; phylum Acidobacteriota; class Terriglobia; order Bryobacterales; family Bryobacteraceae; genus BOG-234. Next base: position 1,168 of record CAWBIS010000224.1, on the reverse strand, counting down.
CGGCAATATAGCGTTCGACGATCCCAGGTGGCGGATCGCTCCCGAAGAAAGCCCGGTGCAGATAACGCGCTTCCAGCCCCAGTTCATTCTCTCCGGGCGCCGTGCTCGTAACGCTGCCCCTCATGCTGCCTTGCGGATTGTCAGATGCCAATGGATTGCAAATACCGGGTCGAGCGGCCGAAGAACTCCGTCCGCCGCGTTAACCACCGATGTTAAGAACCCTGGAAAGAACGTCCTCAGATTTACGCCTCCGGACATCAGATAGCCGAACCATGGCAGGTAGTGGCGCTGCTCCAGTCTGAGCATCGGAAACTCCCGCTCAAACCGGGGGCGGTCGCGATCGAACACGATCCACGTGAGCGCCTGATTCGAATCCAGCATAGTATGCCCTTCCGGGAAACTCCAGAGCGCCGCATTGTCATCGTACGGCTCCGGATGAATCCTGCGGAAGAAGAAGCGCGCAAACGGGGTGTGGGTTTCGTCGACCATCGATATCACCCCCCCGGGCGTCAACACGCGGCATGCCTCGCGCAGGAAACGCTCCACGTCAGGAATGTGATGGAATACATGGGTCAGGAAAATGGCGCGCAGCGAGCCGTCCGGAAACGGCAACTCCCTGCCGTCGATCACCAAGTCCGCGACTCCCGGCGTTACATCCGAAGTGATGATTTCAGGCCGATATTCCCTGATGTAGCTCAACCCACTGCCCAACTCCAGGATAGAGCCGCCGCGGGAGGCCGGCACGCTGTCCGCGTCCGCCAGAAGGCGCCGGTACCAGAGATCGTAGCAGCGGTGGACCAGCACCTTGTCCTTAACCATCCGCTGCTGTGCCGCAAACCACTCGCGCGAACCGGCGGAGACACCTTTCAGGCGAGGGTGAAGCCAGGCCGAATCCAAGCCCTCATTGTGACAAACCGGGTCGCCGCCCGAAAGGTCGACAGGACGTAAAATTCGATATCGGCAAGGCGGGCAGGCGTTTTCCGTGACGACTCTCCAGGATGAAAATCAGCCGCAAGTGGCGCGAACCCTACCGATATCTGTTCATGAACGAAGCCGCTGACGCGGCAGGGGGCACCCGTGGCGTTTGGGGTGGGAGAGCGATAGACCAACGGTTGAAAGGAGATCGTTGGTTTGACCCCACTCAGAAAACGAATGATCGAGGAGTTGC
>CAWBIS010000223.1:0-14777 GCA_963788485.1 Terriglobia bacterium | reverse complement strand
AGCTTCGCACTCTGTTATACTTCCGCCCATGGAAAACCGCACCTTCAGCGACGCAGGCGGCACGCCGGGGGCTTGGCTCATTTCGTTATGGGCTGCATTATGACCTGCGTTGGCGGCTATCTGCTCATCAACCAGGTTACCGTTGTGGGATCCTATTCAAATTTCTATGGTCAGAACTCCTTCGGTATTACGCTCTTGCCGATGCTATTCGGCATTGGCCTGCTCTTTTGGCGCGGCCGCAGTATCTCAGGGTGGATTACTGGAATGGCATCGACGAATCGATCGCCGATTTGAATCTTCTCTTCCCGCGCCAATTCGCCATCGTCGACGGTATCGAAGGCATGGAAGGCAACGGGCCGATCCTGGGCATGGCGAAGCATGCGGGAGTCGTCGTGGCGGGCGACCATCCGCCCAGCGTGGACGCCACCTGCAGCCGCATCATGGGCATCGATCCATCGAAACTCAAGTATCTCGATTTGATTTCGCGGCGCACCGGATGGGGCATATCCGACATTCGCCAGACCGGCGAAACCATTCGCTCGGCTTACAACCCGTTTGCGCTGATTCCGGAGCATGAGTCGCTGCGGCTGAGTCCGCTGGAGAGTATATGAGAACTGCTCGGGGACGGGGGAATGAACGCGGATCGGAGATCGTCGAATTCAGCCTCACCATACTTCCGTTTTTCGCCATTCTGTTCCTGATCGTGGACGCGTCATGGGTGATTTTCGTGCGCGCGACGCTGCAGTTCGCCGTGCGTGAAGGCGTGCGTTATGCGATCACGGGACAGACCGGGCCGCAGGGTCAGGACGCCGCGATCACGTCTGTCGTGCAGAATAACGCGATGGGCCTTCTGAACGGCCCCGCCGGCGCCAGTCTGGTCACGATCAATTACTACCAGCCCGGGACCGCCGCGGCTCTGCCGGACGTGGTCAACAGCAACATCGGCGGCAATGTAGTCCAGGTGAGCGTGAACGGCATGAGCCTCATTCCGATGGCGCCGTTATGGCGCAGCGCCAGCCCGGTCCTGGTATTCGCCACCTCGGGCGACATTGTGGAACCTTCCCCGGGCGGCGTTCCGCCGACCAGATAAACGCATGCGGCCAATCGTCTATCAGCCCGGAAATCCCGAGCGCGGCGGCGCCATGATCGAATTTGCGCTTTCGAGCCTGGTCTGGTTGCCCCTGATGCTGGGCCTGATCTTCGTCGGATTCAGCCTGGTGACAACCACGCAGATGATTCAGCTCGATCGCGATGTCGGCCACATGTATGCCAACGGCGTCGATTTCACTCAGGCCTCGAATCAGGAGATCGTCAACCAGCTGGCCAATGGACTCAACTTCAGCTCCAGCGGGCAGGGTGTGTTCGTTTTTTCGACCATCCTGATGGTGGGGCCGAACTCCTGCGCGGGCGTTTCTCCATGCCCCAACATGGGGCTGCCGGTGGTTACCCAGCGGTATACGCTGGGCAATGCCTCCGTCTTCACGACCGCCTACGGCAACCCCGCCGGCATCAACCCTTCAAACGGAGCCGTATCGAATTATCTGACGGACCCAGGCGCCGTCGCCGCCGGCTTCAACAACATTCTTGCCCTGAGCCCCGATCAAATGGCTTATCTGGTGGAGGCCTACTACTCGCCTTTGGGATCGAGCGCAGGCGGAATACTGAGCGCGAATCCGATTTACGAAATGGCGGTGTTCTAAAACATGAGCGCCCGGATCTTGCCTGTCGGCCGCAATTCACGCGAGTGTGGAACGGTGATGGTCCTGACCGTGCTGCTGCTGACGTTGCTCGTTATCCCCCTGATCGGCCTTGCCATCGACGGCACCACACTCTATATGGTGCGGGCCAAGGCTTCGCAGGCGGCGGATTCGGCGGCACTGGCGGGCGCAAGAGCTCTGCCCAACGGCACTTCCGCGGCACAAAGTACGGCGGCCGCCTACTTTCAGGCCAACTTTCCCAACGGCTTGATGGGTGTATCTTACGATCCCGGCAACCAGGCGAACCTCAACATCGAGATCACGTCTCTTCCCACCGCGGCGCAGCTCGTCAATGTAACCGCTTCTTTGAATGCGCCGACGTATTTCATGCGCATATTCGGCTTCAATTCCGCCGTGGTCGCCACCGCCTCCCAGGTCACGCGCAGCGATATCAACCTGATGCTGGTGCTCGACCGGTCGGGTTCGATGTACTCGGCCGGCGTCTGCAACCCTCCACCCGCAACCAGCGTCATGACGGACGCGCAGACCTTTGTGTCCAATTTCGAGGATGGCCGGGACACGCTCGGCCTCATTTCGTTCATGGCGGGAGCGAATGTGGATTACCCGCCCAACACCTCGTTCAATACGAGCTCACCGAGCATCGGCTCGGTGATCGGCGAACTGCAATGCCGCAGTCAGACGGGCTCGGCAGAAGCGCTGACTCTCGCCTACCAGCAGATTCAGGCTATCGGCAAGCCCGGAGGCCAGAACATCATCGTCTTCTTCACGGACGGCCAGCCGGACGGGATCAACGTCAATGGCACGGTCAAGACCGTGGCGGATACCCGGTGGGGACTCGGCAACAACTACAACACCCTGACGACGGTGCCGGCCAGCCCGTGCACCGTTACGACATTGCCCGGCGTGATTTCGAATGACGCACCGAGCACCGGGATCAATGGATATACGATCGGGATGTTCAGCCCCACCTCGAACCCGCTGTTGAATTATGACGTGACCAGCAGCCCGTCGCCCTGCGCCTCCTACAATTCACAGGGAAAGGATCTGGGACCGCCCAGCCCGTTCAATCCCGCGGGCGACCCGGTCTATAACCTTCGCCAGGATCTCGCTTTCATTCCAAATGCAGATGCATACGGCAACGCCACAAACAGTGCCACGCTACCCAACGGATCGTCCCTGATCGATTCCACCGACTATTTTCCGAGCGGCAGCCCGTACGCCGGCCAGCTACGGCCCGATCAGACGCAGACGATCAAGCGCGCCTCCTTGAGCGCCGCATATGCCGCGGCGGCAACGCTTCACGCCGACACGAACTTTAATATCACTGTTTACTGCATCGGGCTCGGCGGGACAACGACCAACGATCCGGTGGACCCGGTGTTTCTTTCCACTGTCGCCAACGATCCCGACGGACCCGCCAACTATGGCTCCTATTACAACCCGGCCAGACCCCCGGGAAGTTACGTTTACGCACCGACCCCGGCGCAGCTGTCGGCAGCCTATCGCGCGATCGCGTCCAAAATCCTGCGATTGTCCCACTGACGGCGATAGCCGTTGACCCCGCTGCAGATTCCCTGCTCGCACGCGACCGGGCCGGCGTTTGCTCTGACGGTGGATGAAGTGAGGCGGGCGAGCGAAGTCGGTGAATTCCGCGCCGCCCGGTTCGGTACTGGGACTCTACTTCGTGCGGGCAAGGCCGCCGGTCGCCCTCACTACGCACGCCGCGGAATTGTTCTCAATGTTATGCCCCCAGCCCTGGCAAACGGTATTTCTGCTTCGCGGCCGATGGCGCCAATTTATGACGATCCCCGCGCCGTCCGGTTTCGCGCTCCCGCGTGTCTTCGCGCACACCCTGATCCATGCACCTGCATGGATCGCATTCAAGGGGTACTAAAACCGTGTGCTTTGAAACTTGTACCGGTACAGCTGACGTAGCCGAACGGCTGGCGGAAAGTTAACATCGGGGCGTGAGAAACACTTCTATGAACAGGGCCACCACATACCTGATTCCCGCTGTGCTGATTTTGCTGGCTGCCGGAGCGCCGCGCGCGCAGGCTTCAGGTACGCAGCTCGAGAATTTCGATTTCACCGGCACGTGTGAGACGGCTTGCACGGGAGAAGCGACCGCCGTTTTGACGCTTGAGAATTACACGCTCGGGAGCCAGCTCGCCGAGTCCAATTTTGTGGAGTTCTCCTACTCGGCGCCCGATTCTCTGTTCGATCTCGACACGACCGATCTCACCGGCACCTTCATATCCGGCATCCTTCCAACCAGTCTCGCCACGGGCCCTGCGCCTGCCAATGTCTTCCTCGATCTTGAAGTCACAGTGGATGACACCCCGTTCGAGTTCCTGTTCAACAGCGGCACCGACAACGCCGGACCAGACTCCTGGAGTCTGGTAAACAATGGCGTGATTGGGGACGATAACGGAGTCGATGGTATCTGGACTCTGGCGCCCGAACCCGGCTCCGTGCTGCTCTTTGGTATTGGTCTCATAGCGATCGGTTGCACATCCCGTCGTCGAGCTTCCGCTTGCCTGGCCCGGATCAGACGGAATTCCTGATTACCGGATTTTCAAGCGAGGTTGCAGCCTTGCCATTCGCACGGCCAGAAACATTCCACAACAGGCGAGTGCACACACGGGTATCCAGCCCTGAATACCGGGCGAAGGTCGATGGACGAGGATCGAAGGAAGCAGGAGCGCAGCAAGAAAGATCCGATACAACCAGAGATCGTGGATGAACAAGCTGCTGCCGGCGATTGCCATCGCAACGAGATAGAGCAATATCAATCTCGTATTCGGATGATTGTAGCCGAAGACGAAACAGGACCACGCCGTCAACGCACCCCATAGCATTCCTGCCGTAAGCAACACCCCAAGGACTGAGAAGCGCCAGGTTTCCGGCAGCCGCCAACGAAACCTGCGCATCCATTCCACGGCAAAGAGGCGCAACGGCGTGTTTCGGCGATTGTACCCGCGGGCAAAACATACCCAAACTGCCACAAGACCCCAGAACCACCCGCAGAGCGTCATCAGCACCAGGATCGGGACCCGGCCTGGGCGCCACCGCCTGGCATTGACCGGTTCGATCACAAACAGACCCAGGACGATCTGCGCGCCCAGCAGGACGCAAAAACCAAACATCATGAGCGGCCGGTCATACAAAGCCACCGCCGTGATGAACACCATGGCCATGCATAGCGGATGACGCCAGTTAGCTTTCCGAAGCCGCACAGCGATTTCTTCACTGGCGGCAAACGCGTTCCGCTCGTTCTCCGGCGTCATCGGCCTCAGGCTTCCTCAGTTCCGGATAATCGAGGGCGCCCGCTACAGCTCGCATCCGATCGACATCCTTCGATGTACTTATCGGCTTCAACGGCGATGTCGGATGTATTTTTTGAGCCCGCGGAAACAGCGTCACATTCGGCAGACCGCCTCGTCCGGGGAGCGAAGAGCGGTTAAGCCCTGCCGGCCGCTTCCCAGAATCTACGCACCGTCGCCCGCAGGAACGTCTGATTCCGATCGAGAGCGAGCCATCCGGAAGCCGCCAGATCCCGGTATTGGCGAGTGCAACCAAGCAATTCGAAATAGGCCGGGGTAGCGCTGTCGCGGAACCCGGCGTTCAGCTCGAAGGCAATGCCGGCGAGTTCCCGCGCAATGGCCGCCTGATCCGCGGTGCACGCAGCGTACCGCATAATACGCTCGTAAATGGATTGGGCAGGCGGCTCCGTTGCCAGATTGGCCTCGAAATAGGCAAGGAACAGCAATTCAAAGCGGGATTCAGCCCCCATGGCGTCGAGCGCTCTGTTCATCACGTCTTCCCGCTTCTGGTTACAGGACCAATAGGAGTTGAGCCAGTAAAAGACCGCATCGGAGACCGGCAGGTGCCGGAATGCAGAACCCAGCGATTCGACCGTATTCGCGAACGACTCCGCCAGAATCGATTCGAGTACCGCGCGGTCCGCTTCGTGAGGGGCAATTGCTCGCATTTCCGCTTCAATACTGCGCAGGATCGAGTCCGCCACACAGTGCGCCGATTCGTGAAAGGCATAGTTACGCTTCAAGTTGCGGGTGATGAAACCGGGGGACAAGCGAAGGGCCGGGTTGGATTCGACCAGCCTTTGGAAAGCCGCTCCTGTGTCGAAATAGGGGATGGTTTTGCTTGTCAGAATCCGTCTGAGAGCGACCAGGCTCAAAGTCTGGTAGTCGCGCCACAAAGGCGTGTCTTCCGCGGAGAATCGGTATCCGAAAGCCAGCGCCTGGTCGCGAATGGCGGCAAAGATCGGATTATGACGATACAGATAACGATCGCCGAGGGCGTCGGCCAACGCGTTCGGTGCGGGCAGGTTGTCGAGCTCCGCTAACCAGGTGACGGGAACGCCAAGCCCGCGCCAGGCAAATTTCTCTTTTGTCATTCACGCCATTCGCTTGAGAAAAACCGATTATACGAGACGTTTGCTATAACATGTGTCGGAGGACCAACTGCTGCCGTCGGCCGAAGAATTCGCGAGAACCGGATATGCAATCGTTCGTTCGGTCATCCCCGGGATTGAACGAGAGTTCCTTTTTAATTACGTGCTGGCTCAGTTCGGGCGAATCGCTTCCCCCCAGGGCGACCATCAGGTACCCGGCACGCCTTTCGCATACGGCGATTTTACGGGAGAAGCGCTGCTCAAGCGTGTGCAGCCGATACTCGAAAAGGAGGTCGGTCTGGCCTTGCACCCGACCTATTCGTATATGAGGCTGTACAAGTGCGGCGATCGCCTGAAACGGCATGTAGACCGGCCCGCCTGTGAGATCAGCGCTACTCTCTGTCTCGGATACAGGCCCGACATGCCATGGCCGATCTGCGTGGAAAGCCTGGGGAACGCGGTTGCGGTTACGCTACTCCCGGGAGACATGTTGATCTATCGTGGAATGGACGTTCCGCATTGGCGGGAATCGTACGAGGGCGAGCGGCTGGCCCAGGTTTTTCTTCATTACGTCGATCGAAACGGGCCGCACAGCGAGTGGAAGTTCGATAAACGGCCTGCCCTTGGGACGCCCTCAAGGTCAGCCGCCGCGCGAGCGCAGACCGAAGGCGCCAACGAGCTTCAACCGTAACGCGCCGCCGCTACCGGGGCACGATATCGAAGGCGACGCAGATCCGCTCTTCGTCGATCTCCATGGGAAGTGTTTCATGCGTGAAGTACGCCGGAAACATCACCAGAAGGCCCGCGGCGGGTTGGATCCATTGCTCCTCCCAGCCGCCTTTCAGATCTTCCGGCGGCCCAACCCTTAACCAGCCGACGCGGCTGGTGGAGTTGGCGGCCGAATTCGGGGCCACGAGATAGATCACGCCGCTCGCCCACGCTCGTGGGTGGATATGGGATTGGTGGTAACCGGTGCGCCCGGAGATCACGCCCCAGGCTTCGATGGCGAAGTCCACCGGGATCGAGGCTGTGAACGGGTGCCAGTCACCGCTGCCGTCGCGGAGACTGGCGATGTACTCCCCAGCCGCCTTTCTCAGCGTGCGGGCCAGATCCGCGATCTCGGGCGACTCGCTCGTTTCCGAGATGGCATCATAGCGCGATGCATTGCGGATGGCGCGATCGGCCGGCTCGGCGTACCAGGCGGGCGAGGCAAGAAAGATATCGGCAATACGGCGCAAAGGCAGACGGCGGGCGCCGTCATACGGCCCGCTGCGAAAGAATCGCGCGTAATCCATCAACCACTGAATGGTGGTTTGGTCGTTGAGGGCAAGCGCGGCCCGCCCCAACTGGGAAATCACGACGGAAGTGATAAAGCCGTGCTCCATCAAGGTGCGAGCGCGCTGGACTTGTACCTCGGGCGGGTAGAAACCGTCGCCGCTGGCTGCGATAACCGGCTCAATCCGAACGCCCTCTCCACCGAGTTCCACGGCCCGGGCACACGCCGCGGCGGCAGAGGGCCCATCGCCCGAATCGAGCCGGAGGCGAGCGAGAGTGTGCAGAAGCGCGGCGCTGGGCTGGCGCCGCGACGCCTCTTCAAGCAGCGCCAAACGCGCCGATTGCGGATCGTGAAGCATTGGATCTCTCAGGATAGATTATCGAGGTAGCCGAATCGGCGCATCACATTGCCATGCGCGGCGACGATCCGATCCACCTGCGATTTTGACAGAACTTCCCGCCAGCCATTCGCCCTGCCTTCGCGGAAAAATGCCGCGGCGCCTTCCGGGCGTTCCTGGAAGCCGCGCGCGCTCTCCTGCTGCCGCAATTGTTCAAACGAGGCGTGGCGGATGGCCCGCGCTACGCATTCCCCATCGGTCCGCAGGCCGCAGAACCGCGCTGTCGCGGTGAAGGTCTCAAGGGGCCGCTCCGACATGTCCTCATAGCGAACCTCATGCACAGGAAAGGGGGCCCGGTCGATCCAGCTCAACACGTGTTCGCTCCACGAAAGAAGCCGCTGGCTTAGATTCTGGGTTGGCAGCTGGCCGGGGAGTGCATAGTCCTTTGACCCCATGATGGCGATGGCGATATCCACCGGCCGATTAAAATGGTGCGCAAAAGAAATCGCGACATCCAGAGGGTTACGCACGATGTAGATCGCACCCGAGGTAGCGTCTCCAGGAATCGCGGGTTCGCCGTCCGGCAGGTGGACGTATGCGTCGTGCGTCTTCAGGAAAATGGTCTCGGGTGCGAGTGCTGCGAGCCGCTGGAACACATGGGGACGGCATCGGGCGATTTCCTCTTCCGTCAGATCCGACGCTTCGACTCCAGCCGCATCGTCGAATAACTGCCTGCTGGCGGCGGTCGGCATGTCGAGATCGTTGATATCGACGGGCTCATGGTGGTCGCGGCGCAGATTGGCGAGGAAAATCCGCAGCCAGGTGTTGCCGGACTTGGGATATGAGGCCAGCCAGAGGATTTTACTCACGCCGCGAAATCCTTCTCCAGCAGATCGGCGGTTTCCTGCAATGTGAACCCGAAGGGGCGACCCATGCGCGAGACCGCAGCCCGGCGCGCAACCGCGTTGATCCGGCCGAAGTACTCCGGATCGGGAACCATCCCGGCAAGGAACTGGCGCCGGAACGTGATTTCGATCAACTTTCGAATTTTGCGCGCTCCGGCCACCCGCGAGAGATCGAAACCGCCGGCGTTGGTAAACCTTGGTATGTAAATCGAATGAAGGGGAACGGGGCCGTGGGCAAAGCCGTGCGTGAGCGGAACGTGGTGCTTCCGCAGTTTTGGCCGAACCGGACGAACATGCGGCCCGGATAACCCCAATTGCTCGATCACGTCGGGCCACAGCAGGAGGCGTGGAAAGGCGGGTAACACCGGGCAGTCGATGGAGCTCGAATCCACCACGCAGATTTCATCGGCGAGCACACGGTATCCGCGCGCGTGAAAGGCCGCGGCCAGAGCCGATTTGCCAGTTCCCGATGTGCCGGCAAAGAGGACGGCGCCTTTCGCCGTCTCGATGGCGCTGGCGTGCAGGGGCAGCAAGCCGCGCTGATGCAGCAATGCTCCAAGAACCGACCCAAGGAGGAAGAGTCGAACGGATTCCTGGTCCGCTCCCGCTTCGATGTCCACCTTGATATCGGTGCCGCCGCTAGCCATGTATTGGGCGACGCCCCGCATGCTCAGTAGAAACAGGCCCGGGCCTGCGTTGAAGAGATCTCCGTTACCGGAAGGCAGGGTACCCTCGTCAATTTCGACCTGAGGAGGGTCGGCATCCTGCCTGACACACAGTTCGGGCAGTGGGATCCGTGAATCGATGCTGAGACCGAACGTGTAGTAACGGAATGGCGCCGCGACAGGGGAATCCGGCGGGGACAGGGACATTCAACAAGAATTTACCACCTGCGGAATACCCTCTTCGGTTATGTTAAAAATCGTACGTTCCGGTCAGGCCCGGGGCTGCGGGGGCGGCCCGAAACATCATAAAAGGAGGTATTGAATTGCAAGGTTCTGTGTTACCATGAACTTGATTTTCAGATACCTACGGATTTATCAACTCAGGAGAAGACGATGGAAAACACCAACGCCCGGCAGGAAAATCAGGTTCAGGATATCCGTAAGACTTATCACGCTCCGCAGTTGCTCAACCTTGGGGAAATCCAATCCATCGTCCAGGCAGGTCCTGGAAGCGGCCCCGACGCCCCATTACCCGCTACCGGCGCGCATTCCTAGGCTGCGCCTTGGTGTCCGCAGGGGCTGTTTGGCGGTTAGATAGCCTCGTTTTTTGCGGTGAGCTGGATTTTACCGGTGTTCAAGATGCTCAGTCAGTTGCCCGAAAACAGCAAGCCCGTGATGCGTTTGCATCTTCCGGGCTAAGGCCATCCTGCGGTTCTCCACGTTTCCCTGACCTTGAGATTTCCGCCGATGTGCACCTGCACAATCGCGGAGATCTGATTGGACATCTGGGCAATAATTTCTCCTCGAAAAATCCTGATGACAGTGAATTACTGCTGGCTGCCTATGCCAAATGGGGTGAGCGATGCGCCGAATTCCTTTTGGGCGAGTATGCCTTCGCCATATGGGACGAGCGGCGCAGGCGCCTCTTCTGCTGCCGCGATCATATAGGATTTCGCGCATTTCTCTATTGGAGAAGCCCGACACGCATCATATTCTCGAACAGCATCGAGCGAATTCTGTCTTTCCCCGGCGTGCCTCGGGAACTGAATCGCCGGAAGCTGGCGTCATTGGCCGTGCCGACTGCCCATCATCTCCGGCACGAGGAGACCTTCCACGAGGGAATATTCTCGCTGCCACCTGGCTGCTGGATGATCGTCGAGCAGAGTGGTGTACGGCAGGGAAAATATTGGGAACTTCAGCCAGATGCCGTAGCGTCGCCACCAAAGCGCCCGGATGATGTTTACGAAGCTCTGCGCGAGCTTCTTTTCGAGGCCGTGGAATGCCGTCTGGACCAGGACACCCCGGTGGCGTCGCTGTTGAGCGGCGGTCTGGATTCTTCGGCGATCGTCGCCACTGCCGCCCGCTGTCTCGAGAGAAAGAATCGCCAGTTGACCGCCGTAGCCGCGGTTTTGCCAGAAGAGAGCAAGCCGCAATTTTCCGATGAGCGCGAGTTCATCGACGAATTCCGCGCACAGCCGAACGTATGCATCAAGTACGTGAACGGGCGCGGGCGCGGACCCTTCGACAAGCTGCACGATCCGGATAGCTTCGCCGTTTTTCCGTTTCGGAGTTCGCGCTCTTACCTGGTTGAGGAGTGTGAGAAGGCCGCGATCGGAAGCGGCGCTCAGAGTTTGTTGTGGGGCAGCGACGGCGAATTAGCCGTCAGTTCCTGGGGAGAGCGTTACTATGTCGAATTGGCACTCCGTCTACGCTGGCTAAAACTCTTCAGGGAACTGAAGGTCCGCCATAGCTACCGCAACGTGAATCCGTTTCGACGCCTGGCGGGAGAAATTCTGGATTGCGTTTATCCGCTGCGCAAGCGCCGGCCTCTCGTTCTTCTGGCTCCGGGACTGTCACGGGAACACCCTTCCAAGCCCGTGTGGAAAAGCCGCACGCCATCGCAACGAGGGTTCCAGTTGGCGCAAATCCGGCTCTGGCTGAGTAAGCATGCAATGGAACGGGGTCAACCCGTAACGCTTCTGCGTTCCTCCATGCCATGGGTGGACAAACGTATTTTGGAGTTCTGCCTGTCCGTTCCCCCCGCCATGAACATACGCGACGGCTACCCAAGATCGTTGATCCGTGGTGCGCTGGATGGAATCCTTCCGCCGCGTATTCAATGGCGAACGACCAAGGCGCCATTCTCACCCGATTACAACATCCGCTACAATGCGCAACTCGGGATGGCGCGCGAGTTCGTCGATGCGATTGGTCCGCGGGACCCGGTCCGCTCAGTAATCGATATCGAGCGCCTGCGAGCTTTGGTGGTTCCGGTCGAACCGTCCCGCGATATTGCGGCGGCGCGGGAGAATGTTCCCCTCACGCTATATATGATCTGCTTCCTGCGGCAGTTCTCCGAGTTTCGCCCCTGAGACGCATGTTTCGCTATTCCGCATTTGCCCTGTCAATCCATTCGGAGATTGAGCTGCCCGATCTTCCGGCGGGCGGATTCGAACCCGATGTGGTGATTCGAATCGGGCCGGTCTCCCGGCGACCGCGGCAGGCGAGTATGGCGGAAGAGGTTGCGAACCACGCCGTTGCGGGTGCATTTCATATACGCCATGGCCGCGAAATCATCGTGGACCCGCTTCCCGGCGTCGATCCTGCTGTTCTGCGCGTCCTGTTGACAGGCAGGATGATGGCATTTCTCCTGCGGCAGCGAGGCTGGTTACCACTGCATGCGAGCGGAGTCAGCCTGAATGGACAGGCAATTCTGTTTCTGGGGCCTTCGGGTTCGGGAAAATCGACGACTGCCGCGGCATTCCATTCGCGAGGACATCAGGTAGTTACCGACGATGTAGGGGCTGTGCGGGTCGTCATCGGGGGGCAATGCCTGTTACGTCCGGCGGGCTCCCGCGTGCGCCTGCTGGACGGCTCGCAAGCGGTGTTTAATGGCGCCGAGCCCGGCTCGGTGCATCAATGGGATAAACGGTTGTTCGATCTGGGCCGAAGTGAATTGCGAGAGCTGATTCGCGTACGGAGGATTTATGTTCTGCGCGAGGGGGAGGAAGTTCGTCTGGAACTGATCCCGACTTTAGCGGCGGTGACTGATCTGAGCATAAATTCATTTGTCAAACACTGGAGGATGGACAAAGAGGCGATGGCCGCCCATCTTCGGGATTGCGCATCCGTGGCCGCCGCGATCCCTCTGTATCGGCTGACCCGGCCTCGCTCGCTGGAAAGGCTTCCCGAACTGGTTCGACGGATCGAGAAGGAGATCGAAATCCAGGAAGAATTCGAAAGCCGTTGCTCCGCCTAAAAGAAAAAGCGCATTGGCCGAAGCCAATGCGCCATGTACCGAAAGACGAATTGATGATCAGGCCTTCTTGCGGCGGAAACTACCGATTCCGATAGCGCCAAAACCGGCAAGCAGCAGGGCCACAGTTGACGGTTCAGGAACCACGGTGTCGACGGTAACAGCAGATAAACCGAATGCAGCTTGGGGATCCTGACCGCCGACTTCCTTGATCTGCACGCTTACCAGATAGGTATCCAAGTTCGTGAGGCCAGCCAGGGCGCCGCCGAGCTGCAGATTGCCGAACAGGAATCCCTGATCGTCCATCGTCAAATTCCCCGTTGTGTTCGCGTAGGGACCAGTCGCGCTCGTGTACGAGTATTGGAACAGGTTGTCTGCGTCTATCGTGATGGATGCACCTGTTGCCGCCCCTGTGACAGCGAAATTCGGTTGCGAGGAGAGGTAGGGCCCGCTCGACGGGCTCGATACGCCTCCGCACGGATTGGTAATGACGGGGTTGCAATCGACGGAATTAGTTACGTTACCCGTCGGTGTGGTGCTGTCGGTGGAGTTGTTGAGCTTCACGGTAACCACGTCGGTCGAACCACCACTGGCAGTCGTGCCGAACGTGAAAAGCATCGTGACATCACGGTTTGAATTCAAGGTATTCGCTTCCAAGGTGTTCAGCAATGTCCAGACGTCGGTAACGCCGTACTGCCCGATTGGAACCGTGATGTAGCTGGAAGGGACAGCCCCCTCTTCGATATACCAGAAATTCTTTGAATTTCCGGTGGTGGTACCCTCGTCGATCATTGAGAACGTGACGCCGCCAGCTCCCTCTGCATTGACCGCGTTCGTGCTTTTGTCGGTCATCGTGCCCGCAGCCGAACCGGTTTGAGTGTAGCCGACATAGGGCACCGGTGCAACGCCGTTTGTCGCATGCGAAAACAGGACGTTATCGTAATTTTGCTCATATGCCGCACTCGCGTCGACGGAACCGACTCCTCCGTCGGCCGTCGTGATGTAAGCATTTGTCAGACCGGTTGTTCCACCGATCTCAATCTGACCCGCGCTTGCAATCCCCATCGACACCAGCGCGGCTATCGATATTGTAGTAATCCGAAACATTAACAGTGCCTCCGAGCCGAAACCTTGTAGTACTTTATAGTCCGACCACGAATTGATCTTACCGTACGGAAAACGGTAAAGCCAAGAAAAAATTTGAGAAAATGGTAATGGTACAAAGTACCTACGATTGTAATTCTGCCTTGAGCAGCCCCGCCTTGAGCAAATCGCGAACCAGGGTTTCCAGATCGGCACGGAGCACGGCGGGTTCGACCGCGTACTCCTTGCTCAAAAGATCCCCCGCCGTCGCGACGTTTCGCACTTCCATCAGGGATTTCCACATACTGGCGCCCACGTCATTCAGGCCATAATACTGCTGGCTGCTCATATTCAGCAATACGACTTCGTCTTCAAGTTCCTGAAAAAGCACTGCATCGCCAATGGCAACCGCCGCTGGAAGAGGGTCGTTCATCGCTCTGGTCTCGGTAGGCACCTGTCGGGTTCCCTTGTGCAAGTATAGATCGATTCGGCGTTGGTTCACCAGCGTTCCTTCCATTCCCGTCGCGAGTCCGGCCCTAAAGATTTCGCCGCTATTTTCCGATCAGGGAAGTGTGAGGAAAGAATGCTATCTCGCACCACAGCTTCATTGATTTCAGTCTTGTGGGTGATCTCGGCGACTTCGGCTGAGGGTTCGAAGCTGGTTTCTCCCCGGATGCCTTTCGTGTTCGTCGAGAACCGCGGGCAGGTCGACAACCGGGTCCGTTACATCGGCGGGGGCGGCGATTTCAAAGCATGGTTCGAGGATCGCCGGGTTGTCCTGCAGCAAGGCCAGAATGTTGTTGCCATCGATTTTGGCGGCGGCGGTCGCCCGGTGATCACGCCGGAGCGCCCGATGGACGCCAGAGCGAACTACCTGCATGGTAACGACTCGCGCCATTGGCAACGCGATCTTCCGCTTTTTGAGGCGATTCGTTACAGCGGTCTCTGGCCGGGCGTGGAGCTGACTTACACATCCGAGCAGAATGGATTCAAAGCTGAATACCTCGTGTCGCCCGGCGCAGACCCTGACGCGATCCGATTGAAGTTCGATGGCGAAGCTCGGATACAATCCGATGGAACGCTGCGAGTGAGCGGGGTCTCAGGCGAGTTTCAATTTTTCTTC
>CAWBIS010000222.1:0-17924 GCA_963788485.1 Terriglobia bacterium | reverse complement strand
TGTGCCACTGAAATCCTTCGTGAGCCCTGGGGTGCTCGGGGTGGCGCGGCGCGTGAGGTCCTATATACGAGAGAACCAGATCCGGCTTGTGCATACGTTCGACTACACGCTGAGCCTGCTGGGTGTTCCGGTGGCCAGGACCTGCGCGGGCGTGACCGTGCTTTCGAGCCAACGGTTTTATATGGATCTGGTGCCGGACAAGTACAAACGGCCGCTGTTGCTGACGCACCGGATGGCGCATGGAGTGGTTGCCAACTGTGAGGAGATGAAACGGCACCTGGCCGATTCTTACGCCTATCCGGCCGAGCGCATTCAGGTCTGTTACAACGGCATCGATACCACACGCTTCTTCGATTCGGGACGGAAGCGTTTCGCGGGCATGGAAGATGCGAGTCTGGTAATCGGCACGGTTTGCGTGCTGCGTCCGGAGAAGAATGTGGGGCAACTGCTCGAAGCGTTCGCCCGCGTGCGATCGGTGCGGCCCGGGATGAAGCTGGTGATCGTCGGCAGCGGACCTGAGCGCGAGAGCCTGGCGGCGAGAAGCGCGACTCTGAATATCGCCCATCAATGCACCTTTCTGCCCAGCACTCCGGATGTACCGGCGGCCATGCGCGGGATCGACATCTTCGTCCATCCTTCTCTCAGCGAAGGTTTGCCCAATGGCGTGATGGAAGCGATGGCGTGCGGTTGCGCCGTTGTTGCCAGCCGCGTGGGCGGCTGCGCGGAATTGATCGACGAGGGCCGGACCGGTTTTCTTTTCGAAGCAGGCGACGTCGAGGGCCTGACGCGCAAGCTCACGGCGGCAATCGTGGACGATGAGGCCCGGGTGTCGATGGCCTACTCCGGGGCGCAAAAGATGAAGGAGTTTTCGCTTGCCCGCGCGGCGGCCCGGATGCAGGAGATCTACGAAAGCTATCTGGGTTGAGGCCGCGCTTCCACCCAAAGACTGCGCGCAGGTAAGAACAGAATGCGCAGCGCCGCGACGGCGGAGAAGATCAGCACGGCGAAAGCGCGCGCCGGTCCGGTGATTCTTCGGGGCGACGATCCCTGGGGAAACAGCGGATCGACCAGAGCCAGCGCCCAGAACAGGATTTGCGGAACGGCCAGCACCCGCCAGGCGCCCGGCAGCGCGAGGGAAGACAGCAGCGCGGCCAGCAGCATATACGGAAGCAGCAGACGGCCGAGCTTGAGACTGACGTAGTGAAAGCGCATGCGATTGCGCGCGCTGAACAGGCCCGGAAGCAGGACGAGCAGCTGCAGATTGCCGGCCTGGGTCCGCACCTTGCGGCGGAACTCGGAGGCGAGCGCGGTCGGTTCGTCGATCGCCACGGCTTTCTCGTCCAGCGCCAGACGGTACCCTGCCAGATGGATTGAAAGCGGGAGAAACATATCGTCCAGCAGGCAGTCGGGAGGGATGGGCACGAATAAACGGCGCCGCAGCAGGTACACGGGGCCGGTCGCGCCCAGCATGGAATCGAGGCGGGCAAGGTTGCGGCGAATGGAATTCTCGTAGCTCCAGTAGAGACCGGTGCTTTCTTCCTCGACGCCGGCTCCGCGGCGAATCTTAAGATTGCCGCTGACGACGCCAACCGACGGGTCGGCCATGTTTTCGACGAGGCGCTTGAGGCACTCCCGATCCAGAATCTGGCGCACATCGGTGAGAAACAAGAGATCGCCATGCGCCTGGGGCACGGCGGCGTTCAACGCGGCGGGCTTACCTCCCGTGGGAACGACCAGAAGGCGTACTCCTTTTGCCGCGAAAGACCGCGCTATGGCTTCGGTGCTGTCGGTCGAACCGTCCGATACTACGATGATTTCGAGTTTGTCCGCGGGATAATCGAGAGCGAGGACGGATTCGAGCTTCTGGCTGAGCCAGCGCTCGCCATTGCGCACGGCGATGATGACGGAAACCGATGCAAGGAACTCGCGCTTGCGCACGGGCCGGCCAAACCACCGGACCTGCAGCGCCAGGAGGATGGGATAGCCGATAAGAACGTAGAAGGCCAGGAACGAACTGATAAGGAAGATGATCGCCGCCAGATTCATGCGCGTGTCATGCGCTTAGTATGACATCGGGTTGACGTAAGAGGCGGATTGCCCATCCGCCGCAGGTTAACAACCTGCCACAGTACCGGGTGTCCAGGTTATATAGTTGACGAAAACGGTGCGGTGGATAAGGATGATGACCAAGTCTCTTTCAGTAGTAGCCCTCGTAACCCTCATCGCAATTTCGGCGCATGAGATTCTCGCTCAGCCCGCGCCTCGCTCTGAATTCGAAGTCACTGCCATTAAACCCAATAACCAATGTGGTGGACCTGGACGCGGCAGCGGTGGCGCAGCCTCACCGGGCAGGATGACGCTGGGATGTGCCGAACTGCGGGATTTAATCCTCACGGCTT
Organism: Terriglobia bacterium; assembly: GCA_963788485.1. Taxonomy (GTDB): domain Bacteria; phylum Acidobacteriota; class Terriglobia; order Bryobacterales; family Bryobacteraceae; genus BOG-234. Next base: position 15,525 of record CAWBIS010000222.1, on the reverse strand, counting down.
ACGGCATCTATGCCGATGGTCACACCGCTAATCCAAAAGGTTTTCGGATGCAAATCCTCGGAGGCCCCGGATGGATCGATTCCGATCGCTACGATATTGTGGCGAAGGCCGAGGGCAACCCATCCCGTACACAGATGTACGGGCCGATGTTGCAGGCGCTTCTCGAAGACAGATTCAAATTGAAAATCCATCGGGAAACAAGGGAAGTTCCCGTGTATTTTTTGACGATCGCCAAAGGCGGCCCGAGGCTGCGGGCATCGAAGGCAGGAAGTTGCATTACGACGGATATGAACCACCCGCTGCCACAGGCGACGCCTGGGCAACCGCGGCCCCGGGTCTGCGGAAGCCAGGTGACCGGCCCCGATGGCACATTTGACATGTATGGCGCCACCATAGCGGATTTGTCCATTCAGCTCGGGATCCGACTGGACCGGGACGTTATCGACAAAACCGGTATCGCGGGAATGTTCGATATTCATCTGGAGGTCTCCCGAGCCGACCTGGCACTGCGCTTCCTGGCGGGAGGTCCGACGCAAAGCGATCCGGCAACGCCGGTGCTCGCGGACAATTCCGCCGGTCCGTCGATCTTCACCGCTTTACCGCAGCAACTCGGACTGAAACTGGAATCGGCTAAAGGTCCTGTAGACGTTCTGGTTATAGATCACATGGAACAGCCCACGGCCAACTGACCCGGCTGTTAGAGTAAGAAATTGCATCCGATGGCCGGGAATATCCGGGGAATTGTGTTCGATCTGGATGGGGTGTTGACGGATTCAACTCCCTGTCACCGCGCCGCTTTCGAAGAGGTGCTGGGAGAACTCGGCATCGCGGATTTCGAGTACTCGCGTTACGCCGGGCGGCGCACCGACGACGTGGTAAAGGCGGAGTTCGAGCGCTGCGGGTTGGCCGCCGACGAGGCAGCCATGCGCGCCGCGGCCGAGCGCAAGACGCTGCTGGCGAGGCAGAATCTGCGCCGCATGAATCCTATCGCGGACGATTGCCGCAAGGTGCTGGAGCAACTCGCGCAAAATTACCAGTTGGCGCTGGCCAGTTCGGGCTCGCACGGAACGGTGCATGCCTTTCTCGATACGAACCATTTCGAGAATTTCTTCCGGTCGGTTCTGACCGGAGAAGACGTGAGCCTGGCGAAGCCGGATCCGGAGATCTACCGGAAAAGTTTCGCCGCGCTCGGGCTCGCGCCAGATGCGTGCGTCGTAGTGGAGGATGCGGTTGCGGGCATCGAAGCGGCGCGGCGCGCGGGCGCGGCAGCCATCGGCGTTACCGGCACGTGTTCGGCGGAATCGCTGCGGGACGCGGGCGCCGCGGGCGTGGTCAGCCGCCTCAGCGATCTGATGCCCCTGGTCGCCGAGTTATGAATGCGACTGCGCCGGGCGCGGGCATCGATCCCGAGAAGTGGACCGCAATCGTGCCGGCCGCCGGTAAAGGTTCGCGCCTGGGATTCGCAAAACCGAAAATTCTCTATCCCGTGGCCGGACGAATGATCGTGGAGTGGCTGCTGGATTTTCTGCTGCCCAATTGCGGGACCATCGTTTTTGTGCTTTCGCCGGACGGGCGGTCAGCGGTCGAAGAAGAACTCGCGCGTTTGATACGGGGGCGATACCGGCTTGCAATCCAGGAGACGCCTACCGGTATGGGCGACGCGGTGGGTCTGGGTCTCGACGGTGTATTCACGGAGCATGTCGCGATTGTGTGGGGCGATCAGGTGGCGTTGCGGAAGTCCTCGGTGGAAGAATGCATGCGCATTCACCAGGGCCCGCATTATCCCGATCTGACTTGCCCGACCGTGATGCGCGCCGACCCCTACATTCATGTGGAACGCGACGCCGCCGGGCATATCACGGGATTGCTGCAGAAACGAGAAGGCGACCAGATGCCTGCCGAGGGCGAGAGCGACACCGGGTTCTTCTGTTTCCGCGCCGAAAAATTGCGCACCTGGCTGGGTGAGCTGCGCGACGCCGCGAGCGCGCGCGGAAATGCCACGGGCGAGTTCAACCTGCTGCCCGTGATTCCACTGGCGGCGCGCGCGGGAGTGGTGATTACGCCCCGCGTCATGAGTCTCGAAGAAACCGTAGGCGTCAATTCGAGAGAAGACGCCGCGCGGGTCGAACCGTTTCTGCTGGCGAAATCCTGACATGCGCACGCTTTCGATCGTCATTCCCGCCTATAACGAAGAAGCTTTCATCGGCACTTTGATCGAAAAAATTCTTGCCGTTCCCACGGAGCGGGCCGGTTTCAGCAAGGAACTGGTGGTGGTGAACGACGGCTCGAAGGACCGCACCGAAGAAGTGGCGCGCGGTTTCGCGTCGGTCCGGGTTTTCACACAAGTGCCGAACCAGGGCAAAGGCGCGGCGGTACAGCGCGGCATTCGCGAAGCCACCGGGGATTACATTCTGATTCAGGATGCCGATCTCGAATACGATCCGAACGATTATCTGACGCTGCTGCAGGCGCTGGATCGCGGCGATGTGGTGTATGGCAGCCGCACGCTGGGGCAACGCCGTCTGCAATCGAAATGGACGATGTGTCCGGGGAGGCATCCGCGGCAGTCGTTCGGCCCGTGGATGGCCGGAGTGTTGCTGACACTCTGGACCTTCCTGATGTATGGCCGCTGGATCACCGATACGCTGACAGCTTACAAGCTTTATCCGGCACGCCCGGTGAAGGATATGAAGCTGGTGACGCGGGGCTTCGAGACGGATCATGAGATCACGGCGCGGCTCATTCGCTCGGGTCACCGGATCGTCGAAGTTCCGATCGAATATATTCCGCGTTCGAAGGAAGAGGGCAAGAAGATCAAGGCCAGCGACGGCCTGATTGCGGTCTGGACTCTGCTTCGATTCCGTTTTGCGCGATAGCCGTTGGCAACGGGGCGTCCGCGATTCACGGGCCGGTGCTGACTTCGGCGCCGATCTTTCCCATCAGGTCCACCGAATAATGAATCGGCACGCCCGCCAGGTTCTTCGTCGATCGATAAATTTCGATGGTGTGCGTCTGATCGAGGCCCGACAGATGGCGCTCGGAATGAAAGATGCGCTCCCATTCCGCGGGATCGCCGTCCAGCGCGGCTTTGAGCTGCGCCTGATGCGGGTATGAGATGCGAGCCGCGGTGGTGTGCAGGATTACGAAAGATACGGGAAGCGCGGCCAGCGCTTTGCGAACCGCTTCGGGATCGGAAAAATTGGCCACGAATTCGGGTTCGCCGGGCGCGGCCGAAATGGGATGCGAGAGCAGCTTGGTGCCGCGAATCAGGTACGTTCCGTCGTTGCGGCGGCGCTCGGCCCACTCGGCGATCAAAGCCGCTTCGCTATCGGCCCACTGCGGGTTGGAAGAGATCAGGATGGCCGCTCCGCGGCTTTCCGGGCGCGCGATCACACTGGCGACGGCGGGGCCGAATCCCGGCGCATATTGCGGCAGGAGAGTGAACCCGGTGAAAGCAAAAAGGACGAGCGCGGCCGCCGCGATCAACGGGCGCAACGCGGGCAGCGGCTTCGGCAGCAGCGTGGCGATGCCATCGATTCCCGCGAGTACCAGCAGACAAATCACCGGCATGATCTGATAAATCTTCCGCGGTTCAATGCTGGAAGGCACGGCGACATGAAAGAAAATGATCGTGACGCCATAGACAACCATGGCCGTCCAGAAAGGATCGCGTTCGGACCAGCGAACGGCGCTCCGCCGGAGAAGCGCGAATCCCGCGCCGAACAGTGCGACTATCGCGAGCGGAATACCCAGTAGCCGCGCCACGAACCCCAGATGAATTCCGAGAGAGAGCAGTTCGTAAGCGAAGCCGGGGAAACTGCGCGTGTCCCAGCCCTGGGTCACAATGCGCATGGTAATCAGCGTATACGGCACACAGAGTACGCCGATCAGAAGTCCGCTGATCCAGAGCCACGGGTTGCGCAACAGCCGCCATTTGCCCGTAGCCACGAGGATCGCCGGCGCGGCCAGCACCACCAGCCACGCGTTGCCTTTGATCATAATGGCGGCGAAGGTCCAGAGCGCGAACGCCAGCGCGTCGCGTCGCGTGGACGATTCAAGAAAACGGACGAACGCGGAAATAGCCAGAAAGCTGGCGGCGGCGAGGGGAATCTCGGCCATGACCATGGCGGTTTGTTCCTGGGTCAGGGGGGCGGCGATCAGCAGAATGGCGCCGATGGCTCCCATGAAAGGCCCGAAATACCGCGCGCCCGCGCGGTAGACAAGCAAGGCCAGCCACGCCGTCAGGGCGATCATTCCCCAAATCATGGAAACGCGCGAGACGCCGAAGACCAGAGCCCATATGGTTTGCAGGATCGGGAACCCCGGGGGCCAGTTCCCGAGCGCGATCTTGGGCAGGTGGAGATAGTAGTCGCGGGCAAATCCCATGGGATTCGACCAATGGCCGGAAACCAGGAAATCCTCGACGAACAGGCCGGTCAGATAGTGCATCCCCTCGTCCTGATAGCGGCCGAATTCGCTTTGGAACATTCCCGCACGCCAGGACAGGCCGGAACAAACGGCAAAAAGACCCGCATAGACGAGCGCGGTTCTGATTATGCGCGCAGGGACGGCTTTCATGTCCTCATCATTATCCCCATCATTATCCCGAACCGGCTTCCGCGCTTTCGCTGCGGGGACGGGGCGTATCGTCAATCCTCCGTGGGCTGCCAGCCTGCCCCACGGTCTTCCAGACGACGGCCGGATTGCCTCCGGCTACCGTCCCCGCCGGGATGTCACCGCGAACAACGGAGTTTGCCGTGATGGTGGAGTTCCGGCCGATGGTGACGCCTTTCTGCACCACGCACTGCACCGTGATCCATACGTTCTCGCCGATCGTGATGGGGCTGCCCTTGATGTATTCGGGGTCGTTTCTGTGGTCCGGATCGACGCTGTGAAAATCGTAATCGAGAATCCGGCATTCGCTCAGAATCGAGCGCGCGCCAATCTCAATTCCCTCTTTGCAGCCGAAACGCGTTCCATTCAGGAAGACCTCGTCGCCGATCCGGATAATCGCATTGGGCGAATACGTGTACGGCGTCACCAGCATGCCGACGATCACGTTGTCGCCGATGATTACCCGGCCCGGCCCCCGGACCTTCAGCTTCCCACCCAGGATCAGATTGCGGCCAATGCTGATGCGCGGACGGAACAGCCGGCAATAAACGCTGAACAGCCGGCCGCGGACGCGGGATCGCACCGCATCCCATGCCGCGTCCGGGTTTGAGAGGCCGCGACGCACCTTTGTCCAGGCGGACGACACGACCGGTAGTATACAAGCTCCCCCGATATACTTGGGAAAGCGGATGTCCAGATTCAGCCCACCCCTGCAGGCCACTGCCGGACCGCGCGTCGCGGCTCCAAACTGGATGCCGCCGGTCGCCTCGTTGCTGGAAGACAAGGGGCGGATTGGGCTGTTCGCCATGCTGCTGGGCGCCTATGCGCTGATGTGCACCGTACCCGTCGCCGAACTCCTGGTCACGCACGTTGGTATTCACATCCCCGTGGTGGTGATTGCACAGGTGGCTCTCACGCTGGGTTTGTTCGCCGGGCGGATCGGCGAGTTCTGGAAATTGCCGGTCGCCAAACCGTACATGATCTTTCTGGTCCTGTGCGGGGTCGCCGCGCTTTTTGGGACCTACCCGACGCGCAGCCTGGAACTGATCATTCCCTACGGATTACGGTTTCACGTCCTGCCGTTCTATTTCTGCGCCATCGCGTTGACGACAAAGCAGGTGCGTCATGCGCTGGGTTGGCTCGGCTGGGGCGCGTTCCTTTTGTTGGTTTTGTGCTTCGTGTACGGGCGGATGTCGGAAGACCGGTTTGTCATCCCCGATACTACGCTGGCGAACCCGAACGATCTCGGCTTCGCGATTCTCTTCGTCATGAGCGGTCTGCTGGTGCTCCAATCCAAAGTCGCCCGCGTACTGGTTGCCCTGTCGCTGCCGGTGTTTCTCATTTATTTGCTGAAAACGGGGTCGCGCGCGGACATGATAACCCTCATGGCCCTCATGGTCGTCGCGTTTTACTTCGCGCCGCGAAACTGGAAAGTGATCATGCTGGTGGCGATGCCGGTCATCGCCGGCGGCGTTCTTGCGGTCGTACCGTCGCAGACCCTGGCGCGACTCACAACCATCGTCTCGAACCCGCTGAGCACGCGCGGGGCAACTACAGAACTCAATCAGGCGCTGGATTCCCAGGCCGCGCGCCTCGAATTGCAGCAGCGCGCCATCAGCCTCACCATCAGACACCCGCTGCTGGGAGTCGGCGTGACCAATTTCGAGGACGCCGTCGACGAAATGGTCGAGGAGACGCTTCACGTGAAATCGGGCTGGCAGGTGGCGCATAACACCTACCTGCAAACGGCCGCCGAGAATGGCGTCCCCGCTTTTTGCCTGTATGTCTGGACGCTGATTCTGTGTCTGAAGATGAACTTCTGGAGCTACCGAACCTGCCGCGAGACGCCACTGCTGTCGGAAAGCGTGACACAATCGTTCGCGCTGATTCTGATGAACCTGATGTTCGTGGTTTGTATCGCATTCAGCAACAATTCCTGCGATCCGCATCTGGGCGTGCTGGTCGGCTTGACCGCTGCCAATTACCTCGCCATCAAGAGGGAGTTGCAGGGTTCGAAGATCGAACCGGTGCACAGCCCGGCGTTTGCGCCGGCGCGGATGAATCAGGGGGCCATGCCCGGCCCGCGGGTTCCGGTGCGGCGGCCCGTTCCGGTTGTCGCCCAATTGCCATTTCCGGTTCGCCGGCGTGGGCCGGCCTGAGCGCCGAAGACTCAGCGGGCGGGTCGAGTTTCAGCCACGAGTTTGCCGCCGGATGCTTCGGTCTCCAACGCCACGGGCTCGGCTCGTCTGGCAATCGCGATGATTGACGCTGGTTCCCATGGAAGGGCGCTGTCGATTTTTCTCCACAGCCAGACAAACCGGTCGAAAACGCTCAGTCCGTATCGGGAAAGAGTCTTCGCCCTGCTGACCTGGCCGGTGAATCTCCACGCGGGCATCGATACGCGATTAAAGCGCAGAATGTTTTCCACTTCATATCCCGCGCCCTGCAGCAGCTTCCTGACGATATCCGGCGTATACCGCCGGTAATGACCAATCACCTGATCTACCGTGCCATAGGCGCTCGGATCGTTCGGCACCAGAAGAATAAGGCGGCCGCCCGGCTCGAGCGTCGTCCGGATCGACGCCAGCGCGGCGGCGTCGTCCTTGATGTGCTCCAGCACATTCAGACAGACCACTGTGTCCATTTGCCGTTCAAAAGGCTTGAAATCGCCGGGAACGGCCGCATCCAGCCTCCTGACAAGAAGCGAAGGCCGGTGGCGAAACCGATTCCTGAGGTGGGCGTCGTACTCGGTATTCACGTCGCTCGCGATGTACAGGCTTCGGCGCGGACAGAGATGCCGGGTCACATTTCCCGTTCCGGCGCCGATTTCAAGCACCTTGTCGCCAACATAGGGCGATATCGTTTCCGCCATCCATTCGGTGAACCTGGGCGCAAAGGAAAACGCGTCGAGGACCGAATGTCCCGGATCGGTGTAGATCTCGCTGGTGAAACGCGATTTAAGAATCACCCACAGAGCCTCAAACGCATCCTTAAGTCCGATCTTCTTGCCTTCCTCGTACGTGCGCCCGTGATAACTGATCGGCACTTCGTAAATCCGCGCTTTACGCCGTGCGAACTTGATGGTCAGTTCGGGTTCGAGGCCGAAGCGGTCGCTGGTGATGGGAACGGATTGGCCGAATGAAGTGCGAAAGGCTTTGTAGCAGGTCTCCATGTCGGTAAGATTCACGTCGGCTGCAATGTTGCATAGCAGAGTGAGCATCTGATTGGCCAGCGAGTGCCAGAAATAGAGAACACGACGTTCGCCCGCGACGAGGAAACGCGACCCGTAAACGACATCGGCTTCGCCGCTTACAAGCGGCCGCAGGAGTTTCGGATATTCGCGCGGATCATATTCGAGATCGGCGTCCTGGATGATACTCCAGGTTCCGGTAGCGGCATGGATGGCGGTTCGGATGGCGGCGCCTTTACCCTGGTTTTTCTGATGCCGCAACAAACGGATGGTGACGCCCGGCCGGGCGGCGATGAAGCTCTCCACCGCGGCCACGGAAGCGTCGCGGGAACAATCGTCGACGATAATCAGCTCCCGATCGAGATCCGGCGGAAGCGGCGCGGCCACGACGCGAGCCAGGAGTTCCTGGATGAACTCTTCCTCGTTGTAGAGGGGGATCAGGATCGAAAGCAATTCGGGGTTATTGCGCGGCTCCGTCATGGGGGTGGTCAGCTGGAAATCGGCGCGCAATTTCCGAGCCAGCATTCAGTATAACGACTTTGGCTGTTAACCAATGGCTACAGGGGTCTGCCGCTCATGCCGCGCGCCGGCGGAACGAACAGCCGCGCGAATCCGGACCATTGCCATCCCCAGCAGCGTCAGAAAAAACGGGTCGAGCGGGAACCGGTAGCGGTTATTTTCCTGAAACGACAACACATTTACCGTGAAGGTCAGAACCAGAATCGTCAGCAGCAGATAGCCGGTGAGGATCAGTTGCTCCCGGGTCCAGTGACTCCTCCATGACGGAACCAGAAACTGCAGGATTCCCCACAGGGTGAGCGCGGGCAGCAGGATCACGAGCCAGACGCCGGTGTAGGAGAGCGCGGCCAAAGGATGTCCGGTAAAGAAGAGCCGCTTGATTTCGTCGTGGCGATCCGAGCGCCGGAACTGGCCGAATACGACCGCGCTGAAAAGTTTTTCCCAGCGATCGATGGGTGCCGTTTCCGCGCCGAAGTAAAAGTTGAGATCGCTCGACGGGCGGAAATAACAGAACCAGCCGCTGGCGAAGGATCGCAGAAACGCTACGGGTTTGTGCAGCAGGACCTGTTTGGCATCCTTTGCGTATTGATCGTGCACCTCGAGATATGGCAACGCATTGAAATTGCTGTGGCCAGTGGAGGTTACGTCCCGATCCAGAACCGGAATACCAGTCCCCGGATAATTCCGCTTCAGGTATGGACGGTATACCGCGAGTGGACTGAACGTCGGGATGGCCGCAAATCGGGACACCGTACCGCCAGCGATCAGGCCGGCCGCTTCAGCGGGTGTCAGCTGGTCCGTGGTGATTCTCCCCAGCTGCATGCCTTCCCAGGTGCTGGCGGTGTACCGGCCGAAGAGAACGCCGTTCTTCACATAGACGGATGCAACGATCAGCAAGGCCGGGATGGCCGCGACGAGCACCGCCTTTCTGGCTTTCGGAAAAACGGCCAGAGCCAGGGACGCAACGATCAGGAGGTAAAGAACGTGGATCAGGTTGCGGATCAGCGCCAGCACCGTCAGCCAGCCGAAAAACGCGATGGCCCCCGAGGGCCGCGGCTCTGCGACGAATCCGGCGAGCGAGGTGGCCGATGCAAGCAGCAGCGCGCACATCGGATAGTCGTACACGGCCGCATTCTCATACAAGACCGTTGCCGGACTGACAACGAAGAACAGCGTGAGCCCGAGCGAAAGCGCGAGTGGAATGCGCATCCAGGTGGTCAGACGGAGCAGATTCAGCGCGATGGAAACGCCGCAGAGCATCTGCAGCACCCACAGCGCGGCGCCGAAGTGCACGGGGAACAGCTTGAGCACGAGGCCGATGGCCAGGTTATAGCCCGGTGGCTGCATGTGCAGATACCAGATGCTGCGCCAAAGGTCGGAGCGCAGCAGTTGCAGGTCGACCATCTGCCAGAACTCGTTGAGTGGAGCCGTGTTGAATCGCAGGCCGGCCGCGAAATAAATGGCGCGCGAAAGCGCGAAGATAACAAGGACCGCAAGGCGGGCTCGCCGGTATGCCGGACTGCGCGGTTCAGCGAGAATGCCAGTGGCCATTGCTCAACGACGATCTTAACCGATATGGACGCGTCGCCGCCCTCTCCGCCCCACTCCATTAAACTGATGCTGATGAAGCTCGGAGCGGCGGCGATGGCATCTTTTTTGTGCAGCGCCGCTTTTTGCAGCACCGCTTTGTGCAGCGCCGGTTTGTGCAGCATCATCTGGTGCAGCCCCGCAGCGTATGCAGGCACGCTGGAGAAGACCGGCACGTTCGCCGGCATGAAGCTGGATTACAAAGTCGTTCTGCCCAAAGCCTACAATCGTTCCCGCGCTTATCCCACCGTTCTCGCGTTCGGCGGTGGACCCCAGACCGTGCCGACCGTGGACGCCGTCCTCGACTGGTATTGGCGCGACGAAGCCGAGCGGCGCGGGTATATCGTGATTAGTCCCGCGGCTCCGGACGGGCAGTTGTTTTTCGAGGGCGCTGCACGGATATTTCCGGCGTTTCTCGATATGATTCTGCATGATTATAAAGTCCAGGGCGGCAGGATGCACATCGCGGGCATTTCCAACGGCGGCATCAGCGCATTTCACATAGCGGCCCTGTATCCGCAATATTTCTGGTCCGTGACGGGCTTTCCCGGCCTTCTGGAGGACGCAACGGAGGCCAGAGTCGAAGCCCTGCGGAATCTGTGCATATATATGCATGTGGGCGACCGGGACCTCGACTGGCGGGAAGACATGAAGAAACAGGCCGCCATGTTCGAGCAGAAAGGTTTTACGGTACAATTCCGTGTCGAGGAAAATCAGGACCACGTTCTGCATCTCGACCACGAAGGCGTGATGCGTCTGTTCGACCATCTCGACGCCGCCGCAAAAGGCTGCGGCCAGTAAAGGGGAAAGTGATGAGAGTGAATCAAAAGTTATCGTTCGCGATCGCAGCGATCGGTTTGACCGGCGCCGCGCTCGCCCAGGCTCCCGCGGCTACCGATTACAGCAAGGTCCAGATCCAGACGGTTAAGCTGGCGCCCAATTTCTACGTGCTCAATGGCCAGGGTGGTGCGATCGGCGTGCTTACGGGTCCGGACGGAGTGCTCATGGTGGATAGCCAGTTCGCTCCGCTGACCGAGAAGATAGTGGCCGCCATCAAGCAGGTTTCGAACGAACCCATTCGTTTTCTGATCAACACGCATGTGCATCCGGATCACACGGGCGGCAATGAGAATCTGGGCAAAATGGGCGTGATCATCTTTGCGCGCGAAGAACTGCGCGACCGGCTGCTGCATCCGAACCCAGGGGCGAACGGAGCACCCGGCAAACCCGCTCCCGCCGCCGCTCTTCCCGTGGTGACGTACGACTCGCCGATCACATTTCATCTCGACGGCGAGGAAGTGCACGCGATTCCGATCCCGAAGGCGCATACCGACGGCGACACGCTGGTCCAGTTCCCCGACGCCAACGTAATCATGATCGGGGACTACGTTCGCACTCTCGGCTATCCCAATATCGACCGCAACAATGGAGGATCGCTGAACGGCATGCTGGCGGGAATCGATACGGCGATCAAACTTTGCAACGCGGCAACGAAGGTGGTTCCGGGCCACGGCGAGATCACGGACCGCAACGGGCTTATAGCGCACCGCGATATGATCATTGCCATTCGCGACAAAATCGCGCCCCTGGTCGCGCAGGGCAAGACGGTGCAGGAAGTGCTTGCCGCCAGGCCGACGGCGGATTACGACTCAAAGGTGCCGCAATCGAATACGACCACGGAACGGTTTGTCACGCAGGTCTACGCGGAACTGAAAGCCGGCAAATAATCGGCTACTTATCGCCGCCTTCGCGTTTGCCGCCGTACATGTGCTTGACGTCACGATTATTGTCCTGGCAGACATATTCGTAGAGTTCTTCATCGGGCTGCCACTGCAGCAGCCAACCACCGGTCCAGGTTGCGGTATAGGCGCCGGGATCGTCAATGGTGGCTTCGTATTTCAACGTGTTGTAGTCGGTGCGAGTGAACCGCTCGATCAGGTGAAGCTTCTCCGTAAAAGGAATGCCTTCGCGAGTGAGCCAGAACTTTTCGTTGAAGCCGACCGTATCGACCACCAGGGAATCGCCTTCCCAATGGCCGACCGAGTGGCCGGAAAATGTGGGATCGAGGTCTTTCGGATGCGGGCGGCCATCCATATAGATCGTCCGCCAGGTATGCGGGCCGCCGACGCCGACGATGATGATTCGCTGCTGTTCCGGCAAGTCCAGAAACTCCATTCCGTAAGGCGTGTGGAACATCCGCGGACCGCCGGAAGGCTTGCAGCGCACATGGGGATCGTCCTTCGTGGTGGTGCTCTGGCGATAGTTGTAGACGGCCCGGGCCCAGGGCTGGAACGGTACGTCGGCGATCTTAAGGTTGGTGGGAAGATTCATCCGGGGGTTGTCGAGGCCCTTGACGTTGGTGGCCAGAGTAGCGCCTGCGTTCCCTTCCCAAACTCCCATCTCGCCCGGCAAAGGACCGAGATTCACTCTGCCATCCGGAAAATGCGGTGTAGGCCGCGCGGGCGGGCGCGGACCACGCCCGCGGCCCGTTCCGGAGAGACGCCCGGCACTGAGGTTGATATTGGGATCGAGCGGAATCGCACCCGGCGGTTGCTGTGGCACCTGCGCCGGCGTCTGCGCAAACAAGAGCGCGGATACGAACGCGCCGGGAATGAGGCCGATTCTCATCAGGGTATCTGGCCTTCGCTCGAAGCACCGCCGAGTTTCCTGCCCGTGCTCGCCAGGGTGACCGATCGCGCGTTGGCCTGGTTGGTTCCGTCCTTGGCGAGAGATCCCTCGACAATCACCTCGTCGCCGACTTTCATCGTATTGCGCGTCCATCCCGCGCGTTGCAATCCGTTCGGAGGCCCCATCTCGAACGCCCAGTTCGTTACCTTGCCGTTCTCGTCCTCGACATCGATATAGAAGTAGACGTGCGGGTTCATCCAGTCGATTTTTGTCACGACACCTTTGAGCGAAACCGGCTTCTTCGCGTCGTACTCAGCCGAGAACGAGTGATGCGCCATCACGGGTGCAGCGGCCCCGAGCAGGCCGAAACCGGCAACTAATAAACGAATGGTCTTGTTCTTCATCGGTTGTCTCTCAGCGCTCCTGATCCCTGTTATATTCGTCGCAAAAGTATTCTTCAATTTCCTGGTTGGGAACCCAATAGAGAGTCAGACTCGCGGACCACGGCCTTGTATAAGCTCCGGGGTCGTTCACGGTTACCTCGTATTTCAGTGTGTTGAAATCGGGCCGGGAGAGCCGCTCAGTCAGGTGCAGGCTTTCGGTGTGCGGCAGTCCGCCGTTGGCAAACCAGAACCGCTCATTGAACCCGATGGTATCGACGACGAGAGTGTCGCCATCCCACTTGCCCACGCCATCCCCGTAGTAGGTGGGCACCAGATCGTCCGGCTGATGCGCGCGTCCGTCAAGGTGAATGAGCCGCCAGTTGCGATTTCCGCCACCCGACATCACGAAGATCCGCCGGCGGTCGGGCTGTTCCAGAATCTGAATCCCGTTCGCCGTCTGAAACTGGCGCGGGCCGCCGGGCGGCAGACAGCTCGCCATCGGGTCGTCCTTCAGGAGAGTATGCTGCCGGTATTCATACAAACCTTTCGCCCACGGCTGGAATGGAGCGACTTTCCCGGCATCGGCGATGTTAAGCAACAGGCCGTCGGCATTCATGCGGACGCCGGCGCCGGCTTCGAACAGATTTGAGCCGGCCGCGCTCGCCCAATAGCCTGTTTCGCCAGGGACAAAGCCAAGTCGCGGATGTCCATCCGGCCAGCGCGGTGTCGGTTTCGAAGTCTGGCTGATATGCGGCAGCGGCGGCGGCGCGGCAGATAGCTTTTTGCCATTGGCAAGCGCGATCATCCTGCCGCCGATCTGTTTGCCGCCATCCCGCGCCAGCGACCCCTCAGCAGTTATTTGATCACCGACACGGATCGAATCGCGGGTCCACCCGGATCGACGCAACTCGACACGGCTCGGAAATTCGATACCCCAGGTCGACGTGTCGCCGTTCGCGGTGACGTCGACAAAGACGAACACGTGCGGGTTCGTCCAATCGAACTTCGTTACCACGCCTTTCAGGGTTACCGGCTTCTTATCGTCGTATTCGGCCGCCATTGAATGGTGGGCCGAGGCTTGCGTTGCAGCCGCCGCAAGAACCAGTAAACTGGCGATGCAAGCTCTCATAAGTTCACCGATTCTGCGGGCCGAAGTGCCGCGCCAGATAGTCGACAACGAGGGCGATCTCGTCATCGGTCAAAGGCACCCCTTCGGAGAGCATTCCGGCAATCTCCTGCCGCCATTCATCAGCGGTGAGCCTTTGGCTTTTCACTCGATCCAGAGTATGGCAGGCGGTGCACGCATCCAGCACCAGTTGTTTGCCGTTTCCGGTTTGCGGTTCGCTGATTGAGAATGCGGGCGCAGCCGCCGCCGCACAAAGAAGAGTTGCCACCATGCCACGCAACATCGCTTTAATCCCGCGTCAGTTTAAATTCGCCTCTTGCCCCGCCCTGCGACCAGGTACCGGCGATCGTGCGGTTATAAGAGCCGATGTTATCGAGTTTGCCGTCAGCCGAGATATGTATGGGATTCCCGGCTTTATCCTTTGTCTCGCCTTCGAAGTGAACCGTCCACTTCTCGGCGTCGAGCGTGGCGACGGTCAGGGGGATCGCATGCGGACCGGGATTAATAGTGCCGACGATGTTCTTCGTATCCCACTTCATGAACATCACGAGGCGCGTATGCTGCCCGGCAGTGGGAGTCCATTCGCCATGCCAGGTTCCGGTTAATGGATGCCCCTCCTGCGCGAACCCAGGGAAAACGGCCATGGCTCCGATGCAAAAAAGAGTCGGGAGAGTTCTTCGACGGGTCATCAGGCAGTCTGAAGTATATATCAGGGCGATAGCGAATTTTCGATTGCAAATTGGTTTCAATCCGGTTACATTAATGCCACGGCTATGCTCCGCACCGCGGCAGTGTTGCTCACGCTGGCTGCCTGCGTTGCGGGGCAGACGGTTCCGATTGCCGTGCATGACGTGCTGGCCATCGCGACTGTGCGGCTGAATGGCCAGGGCCCGTTTCGCATGTTGATCGACACGGGAGCCAGTTCCAGTTCTCTCCTGCCGGAAGTAGCCGCTGCGCTTCATTTGCGGGCCGAGTATCGTGTAATCGACGTGACGCCCGCGGGCGAACGGATGATCCCGGGCACCCGCTCGGTTCGGGTCGAGATCGGAAGCCGCACCGAGGATGGCGTTGAGTTTGTCTGGCAGGAATCGAGCGAACTCGAGGCGGCGGGCTTGCATCTGGATGGCGTTTTGGGGCAAAGTTTCATGTCGCGATTCGATTACCTTCTGGACTACAAGTCGAAGCGGCTGGCGATGGAAGGCGAGGGAGAACGCGGGATCGAGGCGACCGGGAAGAGGATCCCATTCGAATCCGCCGCGGGACGGATGATGCTGCCGGCGATGAGTCCGGATGAGGGCTCCATCCGGCTGGTGCTCGATTCCGGGGCGTCTCACGTTCTTCTATGGCGCACGCTCGCGCCCGGAGCTTCGAGCGCTTTTACGGACCTGATCGCGATGAACGGACGCCGCGCCGCCAGCCTGATGCGGATTCCGCTCCTGGTTGTCGCGGGACACGCGTTCCAGGGGTTGAATGCCGTC
>CAWBIS010000221.1:0-85376 GCA_963788485.1 Terriglobia bacterium | reverse complement strand
TACCGGAACTGCAGGCGCGGGTGCGCGCGATCGCCCGCAGGGCCAATCCGGAGGTTGTGCCTGTTCTTCAACTAGACGACCTCGAACTGGACCTGATCCGGCATACCGCTGTACGAGCCGGAAAGCTGCTCGACCTCACCGCGCGCGAATATGAATTGCTCGAATACCTGACGCGCCATGCGGAACAGGTGGTCTCACGCGAGATGCTGACTCGCGAGGTTTGGAAGGAAGAGTCGCGCTACACGCCGATCGACAACGTCATCGACGTTCAGATCGCGCGGCTGCGCCGCAAGCTTGACGATCCGTTTCCGCGCAAACTGCTTCACACCATCCGGGGCGTGGGGTTTGTGCTGAGATCGGAGTAGCGATGAAGCGACTCGGAACACGCCTGGCGGTCTCCTACGTTCTGATGGCCGCCGTCATTATGGTCGTGTTCACCGTCGGCACGGGCGCCGCTCATTTCGTGCAAATGCGGCGTGAGATCGGCCACTTCGCGGTGCAGGATATCGAAACCGTGGAAGGCCTGCTGGCGTTGACGCCGGATGGGCGCGTCTTACTTCGCGAAGACTACCACAATCACCCGGAGTCGAGGCGAGAGGTGGATTATTACGTCGAGCTTCTCGCGCCCGACGGCGAAGTTCTATATCGAAACGCGCAACTCGGCGACAGAAATCTGGGCGGACCTGTTCTGCCGGGAGAAGGCGTAGGAGGCTATTCGCCGCGCTGGACGAAACTCCTGGATGGAACCCGAATTGTGCTGGTCAGCCGGCAGCATTCGGTGAACGGCAAGCCGGTTTTGATTCGCCTCGCGCAGTCGGAGGAGCCCGCTTGGCAGGATCTCCGGTTCTTCGCGGCGGGAGCGGCGGTGATGTTCGTGGTGGTGATTGCCGCCTCCGCTTTCGCCGCATGGCGCATGTCCCGCCGCATACTTTCGCCGGTCAAGAAGATCGCGGAGCGCGCGGAGGAGATCACATCGCAGCGTCTGCACGAGCGGATCCCGCTGCAGGGGACAGGAGACGAGATCGATCAGTTGGCGGAGGCGTTCAACCGGACCCTCACCCGCCTCGACGATTCCTTCCGGCAGCTGAAGCAGTTCACTGCCGACGCATCGCATGAGTTGAGAACACCGCTGGCTGCGATCCGGGCCATTGGCGAAGCCGGTCTGGAACGCGGCGGAAGCAGCCGGGAATATCACGAACTCGTCGGCAGCATGCTCGAGGAGGTTGGACGATTGACGCACCTCGTCAACGACCTGCTGATGATTTCGCGGGGAGACGCCGGCTCGATTCAGCTCGATTGCTCGAAGGTCGCGGTGCTGGATCTGGTGAGAGACACCGTTACGATTCTGGAGCCGTTGGCCCTTGAGAAAGATCAGAAGCTGGAGGTGAGTGGGGTGCGCGATGCGGTGGTTAATGGCGACCCCATGTTTCTCAGGCAGGCCCTCATCAATCTGGTGCACAATGCCATAAAATATTCGCCGGAGAAATCGACAACAGAGATATCCGTTCGGCGGGCCGGCTGCTTCGTAACCGTGCTGATTCGTGACCGCGGCCGCGGGATAGCGCCCGAACACCTTCCGCACATTTTCGACCGCTTCTATCGCGCCGATGCAGGTCGGTCTCGCGATGCCGGTGGTTTCGGTCTCGGTCTGGCGATATCCCAATGGGCGGTGCAGGCGCATAAGGGGACCATCGCGGTATCGAGTACGCCGGGCGCTGGGAGTACATTTGAAATCAAGCTGCCGGCCGCTGGGACCGGCGAACGTCTCAGCGTTTAGCGTCCACGCACCTCGAAGTAAGTTTCCAGCGTCTCGGCCCCCTTGACTCGGGCCGTCACCACGCAGGCGCCGGTATTCTTCAGACGTGGGCGCTGCCGGAGCGCACGGTGACTGACTTCGACTGCGCACGCCGTTTTCGTAGCGCCGCTTTGATAGACAACCGCATGGGCTGCCCGGTCGTAGCTGAGTCCAGGCAATGTCGCGATGCGCTCCCCGGGATCGCGATAGGTCTCATCTCCGAAGAGGCGGTAGGGCGGGTAGCTGTAGTCCAGCCGGATGCCCGCCGATCCCGTCTCAGGATTGACTTCAAAAGCGAAGCGGTCCAAAGCGAATCTGCTCGATATAGTGTCGATCCGGATCGCGGGAGACATCGTGGGCGCGGCCAAGCCGACACCCAACGCCATGCCGATCCCCAGGCAGACGGTCGTCGCAATCGTTTTTGAATTCATCGAACTCCTTCCTTCCGTCTGTGTTGTAGCACGCCGATGAATCTCGTAACTCTTACGATTTACTGACTTTCTGCGACATGGATGCGCTTCGGAAGCGCCTGACAGGGACATGACAGAGATGTCAGAGAAACGTAACCCATAAATCCTATCGACTTAGTGGTCTATGGTGTTAAATTCATCCCTGTGGTGGCTCTCAATCGGAAGTGCCTGTACGGTTTGCGAGCCTTATACGTCCTGGCTCGCGAGTACAAGCATGGGCCGGTAGTGACGCCTCTGATCTCGGCGGAGACGAACGCTCCGCCGGAATTTCTACAGGGAATACTCCTCGAATTAAGGAATGCGGGGATTATCGAAAGTCGCCGCGGCCCTCGGGGCGGGTATCGTCTGGCAAAGCCGCCGCACCAGGTCACGGTCGGTTCGGTGATCCGCATTCTGGATGGACCGTTGACTGTGGCTTGCGGCGGCGCTCTTGACGCGAAGTGCTGCGACGGCTGCAAAGAGGGAGATGCCTGTCGGACGCGTCAGATGATGCGCGAGATTCAGCTGGCGGTCGCTTCGGTTCTTGACGGCACGGCCATTGCCTCGGCTGAGCGAGCCGGATCTGCCGGCGTGCACTGAAGACTTCCGATTTGCCCATACAGTTTGCTGAAAGGATTTTGCGATGAATAAGACGACCCACGCACGGTGGGCACAAGGACAGAATCTTATCCCCGTCGGCGCGGCGCTGTTGATGCTGTTCGGCGGGTTTCCCGCGTCGGCTCAGGACGACGTCACGACCCGGAACGCGGCAAGCGCCTACGGCGGCGGATATATAACCGGGCCCGCCTCCAACCCCTTAAGCTTCCTGAACGGCCCGGCGTATCGGACCACGGGTTCGCCGGCGCCCTATGACTTCTCCGATTTTGCGCCGGCCAGTCTCCTGAATGAGCAGTTGCCGAATTGGATTTGGTTCGGATGGGAAGAACGCTTCCGGTACGAGGGTTACCACAACAGCGGATTCAAGCCGCACAGCAATGACTCATATATCCTGCTCCGCTCCCGCCTCCAATTGAACATCGCGCCGACACCGTGGCTGAAGTTCGTCGCGCAGCTTCAGGATGCACGCCCGTTCATGCAGAAACCGCCGTGGGGCCCGCCGAATCTGAACGCCTGGGATCTGAAACTGGCGTACGCCGAGTTCGGCGATCCGGAGAAGCATTGGATCAGCGTGCGGGTGGGGCGTCAGCTGATCAACTACAACAACACGATTATTGCGGACTCCGAGTGGCGCAACCAGGCTCGATCCTACGATGCCGCGGTAGCGAATCTGCACTACAGCCGCTTCCGTCTCGGCCTCTTTGCCGCGGCTGTGGTTATTCCTCTCGCGGAGGGCATCAGCCATCACGAGGAAGGGAACAACATCTATGGCGCTTATGGCGGCATCGATCGTCTGCTCCCCAACTCGGTGCTGGAGCCGTTCCTGCTCTGGCGCCTCGAACCCAGCGTGGCCGTCGAGACGACCGCCAAAATCAAGACCGGCAGGCAGAGTGAATGGGCTCCGGGTTTCCGCTTTAAGGGAACGGCGCTGAAGAACCTCGAATATTCGACGGAATTTGTCATGGAGCGCGGCAACGATGGCCCCAACGACATCAATGCCTGGGGGACGACCGACGGCATCGCATACCGATTCGACTCGCTCTGGTCGAAGCCGCGCCTGTTCTACCAATATGACTATGCTTCGGGCGACAGGAATCCGACGGACGGGGTACACGGGACATTCGACACGATGTATCCGACGGCTCACGACCGCTTCGGCATCACCGACCAGTTCGGTTGGCAGAACATCGTCGCCGACCGCGTAGGCATAACCATCGAGCCCCGGCGCCGCTGGACCATTACCGGCCAGTGGCTGGACTTCTGGCTGGCGCAGCCCAAGGATTCGCTCTACAACACATCCGGCGGGTCGATCGTTCGCGATATCGCCGGAACCGACGGGACACATATCGGTCAGGAAGGCGACGTCTATACGTGGTATGAACTCAATCGCCACGTCAACGTCGGGGTCGGGGTGGGCCACATCTGGGGCGGCGAGTTCCTGCAGAAGACAACCAAAGATCCCAACTACAATTACCCCTATTTCGCCATCAACTTCAAAGACGACGGAAAGTCGAAATAGCCTTTTGTTAAACTGGCTTTGTCGACGGAATTTGGTGGCCAGGGTTCCGATCTCCGGATCGGTCCAAGCGCCACAGAGGACCGGGCGGTTCGCACCCAAGGGCAAAAATCCCAGAGGGCAAAGTCGCAACAGACTTTGTGTATCCTGGGGAGCTTTTCGGTGTTTACAACTTCTGATTTTCCAACGAAACGTGTGGCCGACAGCAGGATTCGCAGCCTTTTCGGCGCTTGTCTGACGCACGTTCTGCATGACGGCTATACAGATCAACTCTACGCGCTACTGCCTGTGTGGCAGGCACAATTCGGCCTGTCCTACATGGGGCTGGCACTCGTTCGGGCGCTCTATTACGGCACGATGGGCGGCCTTCAGGTTCCGGCGGATCAGTTTACCAACCGGTGGAAGCCGCGCTCGGCCCTGGCCCTGTCGACGTTAATTGCGGCAGCGGGATTCGCCGTCATTGCGCTCCCCGCCGGGTTCGCCGGTCTGTGCGTCGGCCTCGTTCTTGCCGGAATCGGATCGAGCATCCAACATCCGCGGGCTTCGCATCTGGTGACCCGCGCCTATGGCGCTGAGTCCCGCGGCGCGTTGGGGATTTACAATTTTGCCGGAGATTTGGGCAAGGCTACCCTTCCCGCGATCGTCGCTCTTCTGCTGCCGGTCATGCCCTGGCGAACGGTCGTGGGGCTGATGGGGCTTCTCGGAATCGTCGTCGCATCCGTTCTGCTTGCGCTTGTGCCGAATGAGCCGGGCATCGCTTCTATGCGGAGGGGGATCAAGGCCCGTGGCGAAAACCGCGGCGGATTCCACGTCCTGCTCTCGATCGGCATGCTCGACACGGCGACGCGCATGGGCTATCTTCTGTTTCTCCCGTTTCTCATCCATGCCCGCGGGGGAATGTCGGCGACGGTGGGTCTCGCATTGGCGCTGGTGTTCGCCGGCGGAGCACTGGGTAAGGCGAGTTGCGGCTGGCTGGGTCAGCGCATCGGCGTGGTCGGGAGCGTCGTGGCAACCGAAGTCGCGACGGCGGCGCTGATCGCGGTTACCTGCTTCACGCCGATTCCCGCGATGCTCGTAGTTCTCCCGCTTCTCGGCATGGTGCTGAACGGCACGTCGTCGGTCCTCTATGGCACGGTTCCCGAGTTCGCCCCGAAAGGGAACACAAGCCGGGCGTTCGCTTTGTTCTATACGGGGGTGATCGGCTCCGGCTGTCTCGCGCCGATTGCTTACGGGACAATCGCCGACCATACCAGCCGGATGACAGGCATTCTCTCGGCGGCGTTCACGGCGCTCGCTATCGTGCCGTTGATCTTGAGTCTCCGGGCGGTTTTCGCGGAGCCGCGCGATTTACATTGCGGCCGTTAGTGGCATCATGAAACATGGGCGCCGAGCCCGTCGGGCAACTCGGGTTATGGGGAACATCAAGCCCAAAGCGCATCGCCGTGTCCGTCAGCTTCACCCACCCGCCCGGAACCTGTTCTGGGTTACATTGTCGAAATCTACGACCTCCTCTGGGCTGTCGAGGGCGATAGAGAAAAACAACTCTTCAACACACCCAGGGAGGCGGCTGAGTACGGATACGCAAGGTTCTGGATTTCGACTCTGACGGACTGAAGCGTCCCGGCCGATGCGAGAAAATTGCCGCCCCCGCAGCGGTTGATGTGTTCTACTGCTGGGAGTGATCGTCAAACCCCTGCGCATGCGCTTGCGGCGCATTGAGGACGAGTTGCTTGACGTTCAGCGCCACTTTTCTTCGATCAACGCCGTTCTCAATTTGCGCCGCGATGATTTCACCGATGCGGTACGGCAAAACATGCTCGCGGCGTATGAGTTTCTCGATGCCATCGTTCGTGACGGCCTCGATCTATTCAGCGATCCTGGATTGGAAGCTCTTTTGAAGCTGAACCATCTCGTGCTGCTCGGCGCCAACTACGACTCAAGAACGTTCGACCGGCATATCTCCGCGACGCGCGAGCGCTTCTTCGCCAACTTCAGCCGATACGTCAAACCGATCCGCCGCTGGTACCGCAAACATGAAACTGAGAACCCATACAAAGTCGCCGCGCAAGTTTACGTCGGTGTACTCAGCCAACCCCAGATTTACCAGGAAGGGAACCATCGCACCGGCTCGCTGATCGCCAGCGGTATCCTTCTGCAGAGCGGGTGTCCGCCGTTCGTTCTCACGCGCGAGAATGCCGTTGCGTACTTCAACCCATCGTCAGAAATCAAGTTTACGGACAAGCGATCGATCCGCGGCAAGCTTCGCCTGCCCAAATATCGACGCCAATTCAAGGACTTTCTTCAGCAGAACGTCAGTCCAAAGTTTGTGCGTCGGGCCTGAATGGCCGTCGGTCGATTTTTCCGCCTGAATCATAATGGCAGGTGAAAGGACCAACGAAACAATGAACCGCCGAGGCTTTCTTTCGCGCGCCACAATCTTGCCGTGTTGCCTGGCGAACGCAATCGCTCAGGAGTGGGACTATGGCAACAAAGGCCCGAAAACATGGGGAAGGCTCGATCGGTCTTTCAGTGCATGTGCCGCTGGAAATCAGCAATCACCGGTTGACCTTCGGGATGGTATCAAGGCTGAGTTGCCCGCGCTGTCGGTGGATCTGCCTGCCGCGCCAGTCACCGTCTCGAATAACGGACACACCATTCAGGTCAAATTATCGGTGGAAGGCTCGGCCCGCATTGGAGCCGGGAAGGCTCAGCTTATACAATTCCATTTCCACGCTCCCAGCGAGCATTCGATTCTTGGGCGCGCCGCCGCGATGGAGGTGCATTTCGTGCATCGACATCCG
Organism: Terriglobia bacterium; assembly: GCA_963788485.1. Classification (GTDB taxonomy): domain Bacteria; phylum Acidobacteriota; class Terriglobia; order Bryobacterales; family Bryobacteraceae; genus BOG-234. The sequence continues at coordinate 78,197 of CAWBIS010000221.1, read as the reverse complement.
GATCAGAGTCTCACCGTTCTGAGCGCCCTGTTGACTCCGGGGCACGACAATGCCGCATTCTCAGCCATCATGAATATCGCGCCTCGTCATGCGAACATGGACGCCTCTACGCCAAAACCGGTCGAGGTTCGGGGATTGCTGCCCGCCGAACTTCAGTCCAGTTGGCGATATGAGGGTTCGCTGACGACACCACCCTGTTCGGAAATTGTCGACTGGATCATCTTCAACGATCCGGTCCCGGTCGCACAGGCCGACATCGACCGTTTCCGGAAGATATTCCCGATGAATGCGCGGCCGCGGCAACCGCTGAACCGCCGCTACGTACTTCGAGGCTGAAGAGTCCAGCGGGGACGATCCTTACCGGACTTAAATCGTAGCCCGAACTTTATAGCGCGCAAGGAGAATACGCACTTTCAGGTAAGAAATCTACGCAGTCACCTGATTTCCAAATCGGCTGATTAACGCTCCGGTCGTCAGATGCAGGGTTCATCATTGTGCATATGCGGCAACGTGGAACGAGGTTAGCCGGGTCAGACGTTCAGGAATGTACCGGGTACGGATCGGCACTCGATCCGGCTCCGGCCCGCGCTTTTTGCGGCATAAAGCGCATCATCCGCCATTTTGATCAGCCGGTAGGAATTGCCGCCGCACGCTGGCCGGACCGTTGCAACTCCAAAGCTGGCGGTGACGATTCCGAAAGGGCTTTCCCGGTGAGGGATTCTCAGATTCAGAATGGCCGCCGCCGCGCGATCGGCAACCTGTTTTGCCGAATCGGCCGACCGGCCCGCCAGAAGGATCACAAATTCCTCTCCCCCGTACCGCGCGACGCAGTCTTCCGGCCTCACGCTGCTCGAAAGGGCCTGGGCCACGGATCGAAGGCAGTCGTCCCCCGGTTGATGACCGTAGGCATCGTTGAAGCGTTTGAAGAAGTCGATGTCAAGATAGACGATCGAGAGCTCGGAATCGCCAGTCGATGCCCGCAGCCACTCGGATTCAAGTCGTTTATCGAAGCCTCGACGGTTTCGGACACCCGTGAGCGAATCCATGAGAACAAGCTCCGAGAGTTTCTGGTTGGCGTGTTTCAGTTCCCCGTCCAAACGGTGGCGTTCCTCGACACTATATCCGAGAGGCACGCAGGATCCGAATACGATGAGACCGAATATCTGAAACAGCCAGACCCGTTCAATAACGGAGTGCGTGGAAATCAACGCAAATGGACCATGCGCTTCGGCGGTGAAGATGGCGGCGATCAGCAGCAGAGCGGACGTTCCGTAGACCGCGCCCTGCAGCCGGAAGCGGAACAGAGTGAAAACGAGAGGCGGAAACAGCAGAAAAACGAGCGGATACCTGGTTTGCCAGAAGACCCCGATAGCTACGGCGACCAGAATGATTGCCCAGAGGACGTCGCCGACGCGGGCAGCGGTTGCCCGGGGATTTCGCTTTCGGGTCAGGAGGAAGATCATCGCCGGCAAACTCGCCGCGCTGCCAAGAGCGTCCGCCATAAACCAGATACGAACGGCTTCGGGAGATCCCGAATGTTCAATCTGCCGGACGATCGGTGCCGCGAGCAGCGCGCCGGTGACAGGCCCGAGGATGATTCCGAACACGGCGATTTTGGTCAATGCGAGCCAGGTCGTGGCCTTCGCGCGATCCTGGAAATTGCAAAGGGGCAGCACCGTCACCAGCGTCTCGGCGGAATTGCAGACCGCATACCAGGCGGCCCAGTCCAGGCGGGTGCCGGAGGCGGCGTCGAGCGCGAAGCCTGTCGCTTGGCCGGCGACGAAGAAGATAGGCTGGAGGTGCTTTGGCGTCGTCAGAACGAAGGCAGCCACAATGCCGTTCGCGACCCAGATGCAGGACAAATTGCCGGTGGCGGCCGATAACCTGGCGCTCATCCACGCTCCAGAGTAGACCAGAAGACACATCAATAAGAGAGAAAGGAGGTCGCGGCGCCTCCATTGTTGCGTGCATCGCCGGGTCTGGGATGTTAGCAAAGCGTCTCCCGCTCCGCCGGGCCGGAGGACGCGGACATGTCAAGAATCCCGCGTCCAGCCGGTCGCGAGGGTCGAAATCGCCCGAGGCGCAGAGGTTTGCGATCGCGGTACTGCAATCCACCCATTTGTAGCTATAGTTCTTATCGGAAGAAAACGAGGGTTTGAGATGACCATCGATAGAAAATTAATCCGGGATTTTCGACTCTCCGCCCGCGAGTATCCGCACTAAAATTAAGCCCGTCAACGGGATATCCTGGTTGTCGTGAAAGGTTGGCTCAGGCGCTGCTGATTCTCTTTAGCACCTCACACCTTTTCCGCTGCAAGCTTCGACTGCACCAAAGCAGCGACTGCACAAGAAAATTCTGTCTGCGCCAATTCGGCTCTATCTTTGTGAGAAGTTGTGGACCTGTTTCCGGTCCGAATCGGACGCGGGGCAGCGCTCCCCATAGCCGGGAGACCGGGCAGCTATCGATTAACCTCGACCAGCAGCACCCAGGCATTGGCGACACCAGCGACAAAGGAGAAGGCGAACCCTGGCACGAGCCAGTACAGCCCCGCAGGCAGATCGAGTAGCAAATAGACGCAGCCGATGAAGAGGGGAATGCTGGCAAGCTGGGTCTGCACGATCCTGATAATCAGCCAGAGACGAGGATGCCCGGAGCGGGACCGGGCGTACCGAACGTGCGCGATGTTCTGCATGATCCAGGAGAACAGCGCAATGACCAGAATCTCCGCGGCGATCGCCGTAGTCGGCTGACGCGGAATCAGCATCGCCGTGCATATGAAGAACACCTGGAGAAACTGCACGATCGACTCGGCTGCGCGGGATGGCAGGCCGGGGAAGGCGATGATCTTTGCCAGATTGATGGAGACGGATACGAATACCAGGCCGGTAAGAGTGGCGGCGGCGCCGGCCTGCACTGCGAGCAGCGCTTGCCATTCCGATAGAGGCAGCATGAGGATGGGATATTAGCACGGGTGGTCAAGCAGGAACCCGGGGAGAGGGTAACTTACGGTACGGCGTTCGGTCCTCAGACGGCGCGAAGAGCGCATCAAATCGGGCTGATCTGGTATCCCCTCGAATAATCCGGAAGATAGACGACCGCCTCCTGCCGGACCGCCAGGTGCCGGCGCAGGAGCGCCTGCGCCATACCGCCCGCCTGATCGTCGTGCGCTCCATTTGGAAACGCTGCGCACTCGTCGATGGAGTCGTTCACCCACGAAGCGTATAGCGGATGCGGCAGGTAGATATTGCCGGCGTCGGCAATGCCTGGGTGCCGCTGGTCGATGTAGTTCGATAGCCACTCCGTTTTCGGCCCTGGGGGACCGCTGCCCCACATCCGCATCTGCTCACGTATACGATTCCCAGCGCCTGCCTCTGCGACCAGAAGCAGCATACGACAGGCCAGGATTGCGCAACATGGTATCCTTTTTTTCACTGCACCCCGCGTCGTGCAGTTTTTGTAGTTCCCCGTTCTGAACCTGCCCTGTCGCGTTATTTCCGTTCGTGTTCGTGGCAAATCCATGTGCTTACGGTGCGACAAATCGTTAGCCCAGCGATTTCGACCGTTAAAATCGCGATCGAAATCCCACCCGGACTCGTTGCGCTTCGGGAGACACGATGCTGGCGTCTGATCCAGGGGTCGCTCGGGATATCCGGGTTTGCGCGACTCACTGCCCCTACTGCTCTCTGCAATGCGGCATGCATCTCCGGTCCGATTCCGCCGGTTCGTGGAACGTAGCGAAGCGCGATTTTCCGACCAACCGCGGCGGGTTATGTCAGAAGGGATGGACTTCGGCCGAACTGCTGAACAATCCCGAACGCCTGCTGAATCCGCTGGTCCGCGACGCTCGTTCGGAAGCCCTTCGGCCCGCTACCTGGGATGAAGCGCTCGACCGGATCCTGTTAGCCATTGAGCGTACTCAACGGCTGTACGGAAAGGATGGCGTCGGTATTTTCGGCGGGGGCGGTCTTACGAACGAGAAAGCCTACCTGTTGGGCAAGTTCGCGCGCGTCGGCCTTGGGACTTCCCAGATCGATTACAATGGCAGGTTTTGCATGTCGTCGGCGGCCGCCGCATCGATCAAGGCCTTCGGCATCGATCGCGGTCTTCCGTTTCCGCTGGCAGACATCGCTCAGGCGGAGACCATTCTCCTGGTCGGCAGCAATCTGGCGGAGACGATGCCTCCGGTCATGCAGTATTTCGAGGAACAAAAGAAGCGCGGAGGATCGCTGATCGTGGTCGATCCACGGTTGACGCCTACCGCAGCTGCCTCCACACTGCATCTCCAAATCACTCCCGGCACGGATGCAACTCTGGCGAACGGCTTGTTGCACATTGCCATGAAGCAGGGATATACGGACGAGGCGTTCATTGAGGAACGCACGCGGGATTTCGAACTGGCGCGGCGACTGGCTCTTTCTTTTTGGCCGGAGCGCGTGGAAAGAATTACGGGAATACCGGAAAATCAGCTTCGTCGCGCCGCCGATTTGATGGGTCGCGCAAAAACGGCAATCATCCTCACGGCACGCGGACCCGAGCAGCAAAGCCAGGGCGTGAACAACGTTCTGGCCTTTATCAACCTGGCGCTCGCGTTGGGCAAGGCCGGCAAACCTTACTGCGGCTACGGTTGCCTCACGGGACAGGGCAACGGTCAGGGCGGGCGCGAACATGGGCAGAAGGCCGATCAGTTGCCGGGCTACCGAAAGCTGGATAACCCCGAACATCGTAACTTCATCGCAGGCGTGTGGGGAGTAGCGGAAACCGATTTGCCGCAGCCCGGAAGGTCCGCTTACGAAATGCTCGACACGATGGGATGCGAAGGCGGCGTTCGCGCGCTCCTCGTCTTCGGCTCGAACGTGGCGGTGTCCGCTCCGCGCGCTGGTCACATTGAAAAACGGCTGGACGCGCTGGATTTTCTGATGGTGTCCGATTTCTTTCTGTCGGAGTCGGCGGAGCGAGCCGACGTTGTTTTGCCATCGGCGCAATGGGCCGAAGAAGAAGGCACGATGACGAACGTCGAGGGCCGGGTGATTCTGAGGCAACGGGCCATGCAGCCGCCACCCGGGGTTCGCACCGACGTGGAAATCATCTCGGCGATAGCGGAAAGGTTGGGGTGCGCAAGGTTCTTTCCATCGCAGCCCGCCGAGGTGTTTGAAGAACTAAGACGCGCGTCGGCCGGCGGTGTGGCCGATTATTCCGGCATTACGTGGGATCGAATCCGGCGCTCGGACGGAATTTTCTGGCCGTGTCCGGGCGAAGACCATCCCGGCACACCGCGGCTTTTTCTGGAACGCTTTGGCACTGACGACGGAAGGGCCCGTTTCCATGCCGTTCCATTCCAGCGTGCCATGGAAGAGCCGGACGAAGAATTTCCGCATTATCTGACGACGGGAAGGATCATGGCCCAATATCAGTCGGGAACGCAGACGCGCCGGATCGAGACGCTGATGAGCTCGGCGCCCGAAGCTTTCGTGCAAATTCATCCTTCGATGGCGCGAACGTACGGAATCGTCGAAGGGGATCGGGTAAGTCTCATCACGCGGCGCGGGAAAGCGGAGATGAAAGCGCAGCTTACGCAATCCATCCGCATGGATACGCTGTTCGTTCCTTTTCATTTCGGGGGCACGGGACGCGCCAACCTGCTGACGAATCCGGCGTTGGACCCGGTTTCCCGCATGCCCGAATTCAAAGTTTGCGCAGTGCGCATCGAGAAAGGAAGCGCGTGTTAGAGAAACCAGCATTTATACAGGGGTTGTTCGTGTGCGATGGTCAAGGCCTTGGGCATCCGAAGAGCTTCGATCCACCTGTGACGTACGAGGTACCCGCAGACAAACGCGCACAGACGATCTATTTCCGGGCAGGCAACGCCGGGCCCGAATTGATTTATCTGGTTCTCACGGCCGGGGGCAAGCCCTTGCGCTATTTTCCGGTCGGGGCAAAGGGCGCGATCCACGTGCCGCTGGCGGTAGTCGAAGACCTTTCACCGGGAACCCGGCTGGAGATCCTTGGAGCCGCGCCCGAAGGGATGAAGCTGCAGGTGCTGCTCGATGTCGGATTTATGGAGATCGACTGACATGGAAAAAAAACAGCTGGTTGTCATTGGCAATGGGATGGCCGGCGCGCGGGCGGTCGAGGAGATTCTCGAGCGCGGCGGCGGGGAGCAGTTCGAGATCACGATGTTCGGCGAGGAGCCTACCGGAAACTACAACCGGATCCTGCTGTCCAACGTGCTGAACGGATCGTATAAAGAGGAAGAAATCTTTCTGAATCCGCTCTCCTGGTATGAAGAGAACAACATCCGCCTGCATGCGGGGAAGCGCGCCTCGGGATTGCTGCGGCGGGCGCGCCTCGTCTACGGAGAAGACGGACAGCCGGAGCATTACGACAAACTGATCATCGCCACGGGCAGCCGGGCATTTATGCCGCCGATGGAAGGGACCACCATGCCGGACGGCGGCCTTAAGCCGGGTGTGTTTGTGTTCCGCACGCTCGACGACTGCCGCAAGATCGCAAGCTGGGCGCAGGGAAAGCAAAAGGCCGCCGTCATCGGAGGCGGATTGCTGGGTCTCGAAGCCGCGCGCGGGCTGCAGAACTTCGGGCTCGACGTCCACATCGTGCACCTGGGCGGCCATCTGATGCCGCAGCAACTCGATCCGACTGCGGGCGACATGCTGAAGAGCAGCATGGAAGCGCTGGGAATCAAGGTGCTTCTGAAAAAAAATACCGCCGCGATTCTGGGGGCGGACCGCGTTCTCGGCCTGCGTTTCGCCGACGGCGGCACGCTCGAATGCGACATGGTGATCGTTTCCGCCGGCATCAAACCGAACTGGGAGATTGCGGCCGGTTGCGGACTGACCGTGGAGCGCGGCATCGTGGTCGACGACCAGATGCGCTGCCCCGACGATCCGAACATTTATGCCGTCGGTGAATGCGCCCAGCATCGCGGCCACGTGTACGGCCTGGTTGCGCCCCTGTTCGAGCAGGCGAAGGTGCTCGCCGATCACATTACCGGAAGGAACACGCGTGCGGCTTATCACGGATCCAAAGTCGCGACCAAGCTCAAGGTGATGGGCGTTGAGGTGGCCTCGATGGGCGTCGTCGAACCTCAGACTCCCGACGACGAGGTGGTTCAGTTTTCGGAGCCGAAGCGCGGCACCTACAAAAAGCTCATCATCCGGGATGGCCGGCTTGTAGGCGGCATTCTGCTCGGCGATATCAGCAAGGCCGCGTATCTCATCCAGACCTTCGACCGGAACACGCCTCTGCCGGAAGAGCGGCTGCACCTGCTGTTCGACATTGGCGCTCCTGCAAAACAGGTGACGTTCGCCGAGATGAGCGCGAAAGCGCAGGTCTGCAACTGCAACGGCGTGAGCAAGGGCGCCATTATCGCGTGCGTGAACTCCGGCAAACGCAATGGGAAGGCCGTGATGGACGCGACGCGCGCAGGAATGGGATGCGGGTCGTGCAAGAGCATGGTGGCGGAGATTGTGGAGTGGGCGTGCGGCGGAGAAGTCGAGGAAGACCCTTCCGTTCATTACTACGTTCCGGGCGTGCCGCTGACCAAGCCCGAGTTAATTCGTGCGATTCGCGAGCGCAATCTGAGATCCGTGTCGGCTGTCTTCGATTATCTGGCGGGCGGAAAAGAAGATGCGGCGAGCAAGCCGGGTCTGGCATCTCTGCTGAAGACTCTGTGGAAGGGCGAATACGAAGACGAAAAGGACGCGCGCTTCATCAACGAGCGCATTCACGCCAATATTCAGAAGGACGGCACGTTCTCCGTGGTTCCGCAGATTCCCGGCGGCATCACCAGCCCGGCGCAGTTGCGGCAAATCGCTTTCGTGGCGGAGAAGTACCACGTTCCGCTGGTCAAACTGACCGGGGGACAGCGAATCGATCTGCTGGGCGTTCGGAAAGACGATTTGCCGAAGGTCTGGCACGATCTGGACATGCCATCGGGTTTCGCCTACGGCAAGAGCTATCGCACGTGCAAGAGTTGTGTGGGTTCCGACTTCTGCCGGTTTGGTCTGGGCGACAGCATCTCGCTGGCGCTCAAGATTGAAAACGAATTTCAGGGCTTCGACAGTCCGCACAAGATGAAGCTCGCCACCGCCGGCTGCCCGCGGAACTGCTCCGAGGCTATGGTAAAAGACCTCGGTGCGGTCGCGGTGGAAGGCGGAAAGTGGGAGATCTACATCGGCGGGGCCGCCGGGTCTTCGATACGCAAGGGAGACATCCTGTGCGCCGCGGAGAGCCATGAGGATGTCCTCAAATATATGGGGCGTTTTATTCAGTATTATCGCGAGAACGCAAAGTACCTGGAGCGAACGCACGGGTTCGTCACGCGTGTCGGAATCGACAAGATCCGCGCCGTCGTGGTCGAGGACAGCGAAGGGATCGCCGAGCGGCTCGACCGGGAAATCGCCGAATCGAAAGCGGCGTATAAGGACCCGTGGAGGGAGGCGTGGCTTTCGGCGAATGAGAACCAGTTTGCCTCCGTGCTGCCTGTGCTTTCCTGACGCAAATCAGCATGACGCTAAACATGACCGAAACGAAATTGGGTCCAGTCAGCGATATTCCACCGGGCGAAGGGCGCGTCTATTCGGTGAACGGCGAGAAGATCGCCGTTTTTCACACGCGAAGCGGCGCCGTATACGCGGTGCAGGCGGAATGCCCGCATCGGGGTGGACCGCTGGCGGACGGCCTGGTGGGCGGCACCACGTTGATCTGCCCGCTGCACGCATGGAAGTTCGATCTGACGACAGGCCAGGCTCTCTTTGGCGACTGTGGGGTGAAGACCTTCCCCGTACATGTCGACGATGCGAAGCAGATTATTCTGCTTCGCGGTGAATAGCGTTTGTCAAAACCTCCCTCCGCGTAAGAGGCTTGCTCCGAAGCCAGGACCGGTAATTGTCACGAGAGGGTTACATGAATATTCGCCACAAAGCGACTGCCATCCGGCTGCTTGATTTTCATAGCGTCCCGATGCGGGCCTTCCACATGGCCTGGATCGCATTTTTTCTGTGTTTTTTCGGCTGGTTCGGGATCGCCCCTTTGATGCCGATTATCCGGACGGAACTTCACCTGACGAAAGAGCAGATCGGCAACTCGGCCATCGCGGCCGTTGCGATCACCATCCTGGTGCGTATTCTTATGGGATGGCTCTGCGACCGGATCGGGCCGCGCCGGGCTTTCACCTGGCTGCTCGTTCTGGGATCGCTTCCCGTCATGGGAATCGGGCTGGCTCACGACTACCGGTCGTTCCTCTTCTTCCGGCTTGCCATTGGCGCGATCGGGGCGTCGTTCGTGATTACGCAGTTCCATACGTCGGTGATGTTCGCGCCGAATATCGTGGGTACCGCGAATGCCACGGCCGCCGGGTGGGGCAACCTCGGCGGTGGTGTGACCCAGTTCGCCATGCCGCTGCTGGTGGGGGTTTTTATGAGCTATGGCGCGGGAACCTGGTGGAGCTGGCGGCTGGCGATGCTGGTCGCCGGCATCGCGTTGTTCCTGACCGGCGTTGCCTATTACTTTCTGACCGAAGACACCGCTGACGGTGATTGGAGCAAGTTACGCCGGGACGGGGCGCAGCAGCGCGCGGCAGGCTCGCCCAACGCCTTTTGGGAAGCGTGCGCCGATCCGCGCGTGTGGTCCCTGGCGTTGCTTTATGCCGCTTCGTTCGGTATCGAGTTGACGGTGGATAATTTTGCAGCTCTCTATTACACAGATACTTTCCATCTCTCGCTCCAGATGGCCGGCCTTGTCGCCAGTCTGTTCGGGATGATGAACCTTTTCGCGAGGGCACTCGGCGGCATTGTCAGCGACAGATGCAACCGTCGCTGGGGTCTGCGGGGCCGCGCCTTGCTGCTGGGATGCACGATTGGCGCCGAAGGCCTGGCCATGATGCTGTTCTCGCAGATGACCGTGCTTCCTCTCGCCATCGCGACCATGATGTTCACGGGGCTGTTCGTCAAGATGTCGAACGGAGCCAACTACTCGGTGGTGCCGTTCGTCAACAAGAGAGCGCTGGGCGCAGTGGCGGGCATCGTCGGCGCGGGCGGTAATGCGGGCGCGGTTCTGGCCGGATTCCTGTTCAAGACATCGAGCCTGACATACCCTCAGGCTTTCCTTATTCTGGGCGTGCTGATCACGGTCTGTTGTCCCCTGGCGTTCGCTTTGCGCTTCTCGGCAACCGACGAGCTTGCCGCGAAGCGAGAGATCGAAGCACGGCTTTCCGGAAGGCTACCTGCCGCGATGGGGGCAGCACTCGGGGACTAAACGGTCACTCGGCCGGCCACGGGATTGCGGCGCGGCCGGCGAATCGAACTGGCCGGAGGAGATAGATGGAAAGACCGATATGAAGAGATTTTCAATTGCGCTGGGACTGATTGCGGCAGCGGGCGCAAGCGCCCAGACTGCTCCCGATACGATCAAATTCGATGGCGTGGACTTTACCGCAACACTGCGGTCTCGCCTGTATGTCTGGGACTGGTTCCAGACGACCGGGACGTATCAAAATGAGTACGCCTATTCGGGAAACATTCTGCGGCTCAACTTCGCGGAGAAACACGACGCGCTGGATTTCGATGAAGAGATCGCCGTCCCTTTTCTGCTGGGTATGCCCAAAACCGCAACGGCTCCGGCGCCGCAGGGCGCACTGGGCCTTGGATCGAACTACTTCACCGCGAACTCGAATCAACGTAATTCGGCGATGGCGTTTGCGAAACAGCTCTACGGCCGCTATCACTTCGGCGATAAACGGACGCAGAGCCTGCAGGCAGGCCGCTTCGAATTCAACGATGCGTCGGAACTGACGCCGAAGAATGCGACTTTGGCGACGCTCAAGCGCGACCGCGTCAGCCAGCGCCTGATCGGTACGTTCGGATGGTCCGATGTGGGCCGCAGCTTTGATGGACTTCATTATTCGTGGAGTCAGCCTTCCCAGGACTTCACATTGGTCGCCGCGACGCCCACCCGAGGGGTCTTCCAGACCGACGGGTGGGGATGGAATCGTGTCGGCTTCGCTTACGCGGCGTACACGAAAGAGTGGGGACACGGGAATCACGCCGCCGACACCCGTTTCTTCGCCATCGACTATGACGATTTCCGCCACATTCTCAAGACCGATAATCGCCCGCTGGCGGTGCGCAAAGGGGACACTGAAAACATCCATATACAGACGTTTGGCGGCCACAGCCTGCACGCCCTGACGACGAAGGCCGGCACGCTTGACGCACTCGCCTGGGGGGCGCTGCAGACGGGCCGCTGGGGAACGGAGACGCAGCGTGCGTACGCGCTGGACTTCGAGGGCGGCTTCCAGCCGGCGGTGCTGCCCTCAATCAAGCCATGGATTCGCGGCGGTTACACGATCGGTTCGGGAGATGGCAATCCCAACGACAAGACTCATGGGACGTTCTTCCAACTCCTGCCGACGCCTCGTCCGTACGCGCGATTCCCGTTCTTCAACATGATGAACACTGAAGATGCGTTCGGAGCCCTGGTGGTCCGGCCCCACACGAAGGTGACAATCTCCAGTGAGTATCATTCGTTGCGGCTCACGAACCCGAACGACCTCTGGTATTCGGGGGGTGGAGTTTTTCAACCCTGGACATTCGGCTATAGCGGCCGCGCAGTTTCCGACAAGCGCTCGCTAGGGAACCTGTATGACACAAGCGTGGAATATCGGGCAACCCGCCATATCACATTCACGGCGTATCTCGGCTACACCCAGGGGCTGGCGGTCATGAAACAGATCTATCCGGAGGGAAAGGATGGTCGCTTCGGCTATCTCGAAATGTTGTTCCGAATCTAGAGCCATGCCTGAGACCTCATCCCACGGTGCCGGGCTCGCATCCCATATCCGCGGCACTCATCCGCATCGTTACCCAGGCTGGTGAAGGAGCCGCCGCTCCGCTCAGTCAAGTGGGACGGGAGCCGGCGGACCGGACGGATTGGAGTGTGTGATGGCCAGCCTTGTCAGCATTGCGCGAGATCGCTACCCCGGCGTCGACGGCCGCCGTCCTCTTCGCAGGCGAGACTGACGAGCGGACTATCGCCAGGTTCGACGGGTCGCAGGACGTTCTCGACCAGAAACAGGCGTTGGCGCACCAGCGCCAGCGTCCCAATCCTTGGGAGCGCCGCAGCGCCCCGTGCGAGCTTTTCCGGGTTTGCCTTGAGAACACTCCCGGCGCCCGTCGCTCCTCTCGCGGGGCGTAACCGCAACTGCTGGCGGGAGAACTCTGAACGTCGTTCCCATGCCCGGTTCGAACTCGCAACGGATTGTGCCGCTTTCCAAGTCGGAACGGCCTGCAGCCATCCTTTTACCGTGTACGTGCGGTAAGACTCTCGGCGAGTCCGCGGCGTTCAAACGAAGCTGAGTCTTGTCGTCGCCATCACCGCGGCTGTCTCGGAGCTGCTGTAGCGCTGCTATAGCGCTGTGGCAGCAAAGTAGTAATGTCCCCTTTGAGCAAAGTAGAAATGTCACCTTGACAGCCCCAGGCTTTGGGGATGCAGGAAGGACAGCTACTGATGACCCAGGCCGAAAGAGACCGGCTGGTAACGCTGAAAAAGGCGAGAAAGAAGTTGATTACGCAGAGTGCGGCGGCCGAGGAGTTGGGCTTGAGCATTCGGCAGGTGAAGCGGATGCTGCAGGCACTGAAGCAGCACGGGGACAAAGCGGTGATTCACGGGCTGCGCGGCCAGCCATCAAACCGGAAGATCGAAGAGAAGATCGAGCGGCAGGCGGTGAAGATCCTGTCGTTGCCGGTTTATGAGGGATTCGGGCCGACGCTGGCGACGGAGTACCTGACCCGGAAGCACGGCATCGAGGTCAGCAGGGAAACCGTGCGGCAGTGGATGATGCGCGGCCGGCTGTGGCGCGGGAAGAAGGAGAAAGTCAGACAGGTTCACCTGTGGCGCCCGCGGCGGAGCCGGTGCGGGGAACTGGTGCAGTGGGACACCAGCGAGCACGACTGGCTGGAAGGCCGGGGCGAGAAGCTGTATCTGATCGCCATGATCGACGATGCCAGCAGCCGGTTGTTCGCGCGCTTCGTGCGACACGACTCGACGGAGGAAAACATGCGTCTGCTCTGGAATTACCTGGAAAAGTTCGGGCGTCCGCTGGGCTTCTATACCGACAAAGCGAGCCTGTTCCGCAATAACGGCAGGCGGCGGCGGGACGAGCCGGGAGTGGACAAGGACCCGGTCGAGATGCCGCCGACACAGATCGGCAGGGCGTTGGCCGAGCTGGGGATCACGTGGATCGCGGCGCACTCTCCGCAGGCCAAAGGGCGCGTGGAAAGAAATTTCTCGACCGCGCAGGACCGCCTGGTAAAGGGTATGCGTGTGGCAGGAGTGAAGACGATCGAGGCAGCCAACCGGTATCTGGAAGAGGACTATCTGGTGTGGTGGGAGCGGGAACTGACCGTGGAACCGGCCAACGCGGACGATGCCCATCGTCCGCTGGAGAAGAGCCACAGTCTGGCGGCTTCGCTGAGCTATGTGGAAACGCGGCAGGTGCGCAACGACTATACCTTCCGCTGGGCTGGGAGTCTGTATCAGATCGAGCGCGGTTCGGTAGTCAGCGGCATGCGCGCAGCGGCTGTGCGCGTTGAGCAGCGGCTGGATGGTTCGCTGGCGGCGCGCTATGGCGAACGCTATGTCGGGATCACGCTCTGTCAGGCCCCGGCCAAAGCCGGGCCTCCGGCCAGAACGGTTCAGGCGCGTACCGCCCGCGCTGAGAAGCCGGGCGCCGCATGGGGAAAGAACTTCGATCTCCACAAAGCGCCGAAAATCTGGCAGGCAGCCAAAGCCGCGGGCCACAGGTCGGGAACGTCGGCATGACCGTGATCGAGGACGAGTGGCGCCAAGGCCGAATGCGCCCTCTACAGGGAAACGCTCCGCCCGACCGGCCGGTAAGCCGGGGTATTCGCTCGTTCAGGAGCGTTTGCGACCCTGCCTTATCCGCCACTTTTCCGCTGCAAAGAACCATACCGGAGCGCCCCGATATGCGTTTTTTAAGGCATGTCGGAATCTATCGGTCCGATGAGGTTTCGAAAACCACCCCGGAACTGGAACCTGCCGCCTCCCGCCAGCAGATCCCAATCCCGGGCAGAAGAACGCGCCGGGAGGATCACGCTCTTCTCATCGTCCGCGATGAGTTCCGGCCGGCTATTCCTCAAAGGGTTGGTCGCCACCAGAGCCCCTCTCCGCTTCACCGGCACACGCAGACTAACACGCATTTTTCAGAGCCGCGCTCGAAAGGGGACGTTTCTACTTTGCCAGGAGGGGGACATTTCTACTTTGCCTTGACAGCCCCGGGGCCGGCATGGGGCCGGCAATAGAGCGCGGACCCGGCGAATGATGGAGCGCCGCTCTAATGTAGTACGGCGGTGGGTTTTCGATAGATCGAATTGCTCTGTCCGGCCATCCATTGCGAACTCGGCCGGAGCGGGAACACCGAGCGGGGGAAACTTTGCGCCCGCATCTGCGGTCCCGCGGTCGGTTCCAGCTGCTGGCCACTTTGCGACGGAAGCACCCCGAGCGAACGCAAAGCGAACAAGGCAAGTTCGAAGCGATCGGAGACGCCAAGCTTGGTGAAAATCTTGGACAGATAGACCTTGACCGTACCTTCGGTAATGCCAAGCGAGTAGGCGATCTCTTTATTGCGGAGACCGGAAGTCAGCAATGCGATCAGTTCGGCTTCGCGCGGCGTGAGCTTGCAGACCCGGCGCGTGAGCAGTGCCGTATTCAGCTCTTCCGGCACCCAGGTGCCGCCGGTTCGGATCGCTCGCACGCACTGCAGAATATCGCGTTCGGAGCAGCGGTCTCCGAGTACTCCCCTGGCTCCGAGTTCAAGAGACGTCAGGGCCACTTCGGGTGAGATGGACGCCAGCCACGCGATCACGCCCGAATTGGCCGAATGGACAGCCTCCTTCACACCTTCGGCCGTCCACTGCATTTGATCGAGGATGATGATCGGCGGATTGGCACCCTCGCTCCCGCAGTTGAGTTGGTTCGGCGCCCGAACGCTGTCCACCGTGCAGATCGAACCGAGCGTGCGGCGGAGCGCGTCCGCGAGGATATGACGATCGGAAACCACGGTTACATGGAATGGAACGTCGGCGAAGGCGGTAATGTCAGTCATACGGAACATATCGGACGTTACGTAACATGACGTTGGAGATATTCCCAACAATATTAGAAATGATTTGTCCGATAAGAAGGGTTACTGCCGCGGCGATTGCGGGATCGGCTGCAAAGCTGCCGACTTGAACCTGTCGCCGGTTCGCAGCACTCGTGGTATACGTTGCGATCGAAAAATCAACCAGCGAGAGCCAGGCCGGTGGGATAGGTCAGCGAGTGGGATAGAGGATCGGCGGAAGGCCGTCCCAGGAGGAAGCCCTGCAACTCATCGCAGCCGAATGCGTTCAGCAGTTCCAGTTGTTCGCTGGTCTCCACGCCCTCCACCACGACGCGCATGCCAAGGCTGTGGGCGAGCGAAACGAGGGATTTGACCAGGACCTCCGCCGCCGGATCGGTGCCCACGCCACCGAGGAAACTCTTGTCGATTTTGAGTGCATCCATCGGCAGATTTTTCAGATAACCGAGGGAAGAGTAGCCGGTGCCGAAGTCGTCCAGCGCCATGGTGACTCCAAGCGCGTGAACGCGTGAAATTGTGCGCGCGGTATCGTGCGGGTTGTTGATAAAGATGCTTTCGGTCAACTCCAGTTCCAGAAGGTTTGGAGAAAGGCCGGTATCCGCCAGCACAGTGACGAGCATGCCGACAAAATCCGCGCGGGCCAGTTGCACCGCCGATACATTCACGCTTACGCCGATACCGGCATAAGGACCCGATTGCCAGGCTGCGGCGCGGCGGCACGCCTCCTGCAGCACCCATTTGCCGATGGGAAGGATCCATCCCGTTTCTTCGCTGATCGGAATGAATCTGGCCGGAGAGACTTCCGGGCCGCCCGAAGGCCGCCAGCGGAGGAGAGCCTCGAAACGAAGAATGCGGTGGCCCGCGGTTCCGAATACAGGCTGAAAATGCAGTTCGAGCTCATGCTTGTCCAGGGCGAGGCGAAGACCGCTCGATATCTCCATCTTCTCGCGTAAGGCGTCGGAAAGCGCGCGGCTGAAGAAGTGCACCTGATTCTTGCCCGCGCGTTTGGCCTGGTACATGGCGGCGTCCGCGTTGCGGAGCAGCGAATCGGGGTCTTCGCTGTCTTCGGGAAAGAGACTGACGCCGACGCTGGCGGCGATAAAGACCTCGTTTCCACCGGCGATGAAAGGGACGCGCAAACTATCGATCAGTTTCGTCGCCACCAGACGCGCCGAATGGCGGCTGTGCAGTCCGCTGACGGTGAGTACGAACTCGTCTCCCCCGACCCGGCTTAACATATCCGCCTTGCGCGCGCAGGTATTCAGGCGTGCGGCCACGCTGCGCAGCAACTGGTCCCCGATGACGTGGCCGAGCGTGTCGTTGATGGTCTTGAATCCGTCGATATCGATGAAGAATACGCCTACAGAGCGGCCGTGATTACCGGATGCGGAGATGGCGTGCTCCAGATTCTCGCGCATCAGGCGACGATTGGGCAATCCCGTCAGCGCATCGTGCAGCGCCTGGTGCACGAGCTTGCGCTCGGCCCGTTTGCGCTCCCCGATATCGTGAGAAATCAGAGAGTAGCCGGAAAGACCTCCATCCTTCCGCAGAACCGGCGAGATGCTCACGGAAACGGGACAGGAACCGTTGCGGGTGAGATGAATGGATTCGAGCCGCCGGACGGCCTGTTCGCTATCCCCTGCCCCGGCTTCGAGGATCGCCTCATCCGGGCGTTCGGGAGCAAAGAGAGAAAGCGGACGTCCGAGGACTTCGGCCGCTGTATAGCCGTAAAGCCGCTCGGCGCCCTTGTTCCAGCTGACGATGCGGTAATCCAGATCGCAGCCGATAATCGCGTCATCGCAGGACTGCACGATCGCCGCCAGTTGTGAAAGGGCCTCTTCGCTCGCCTGTTTTCCGGTGATGTCGGTCATCACGCCAATCCACGAGGAACAATCCCCCGAGCTGTTCCAGAAAGCCGAGCCACGAATTTCTATCAAAGCCTCGGACCCATCGGCGCGAGCCATCCGGCAGCGCATGGTCACCGGCTCGCGCGTTTCGTAATGTTGGCCAATGGCGTGGTAAAGAGGCTCGAGATCGGAGGGATGAATCCTTCGGCACCATTCCGAAAAGGTTGCGGGAATTTCCGCCTCGCTTAAACCCATTCTGCCCGCGCCGTAAAGGATCACCTTATCCGTCTTCGTATCCCATTCGAAAATGGCGTCGGAAGAGTGTTCGGCGGCCACCCGGTAGATTTCTTCGTTTTTCCGCAGGATGTCGTAGCGGCGCTGCCACTCGGTAACGTCTTCGACGGTTACCACGGTATCGTCGCTGTCGCCCAGCGGACTTTGCGTCACGCGCACCTCGATCCATTCGCCGGTTTTCCGCAACCACCGGTCCGCGCCCTTCGCGCCAGCGCCGCCGGCCGCGGGATCTTCCGGGTGCGTGAGATCGGCGATCGACAGGCCGATAAGTTCTCTTTCCGGGTATGCGGCGATGCGTCCAAATTCGGGATTTGCCCTGACGATCCGGCCATGGGCATCAAGAATGGCAATACCAACGCCCGCGTTGTCGAACGCGCCGCTGAGGGCGGAGCCGGGCGGCCGTGGAGTCGACCGGTCGCCGCCGGGATACTCGGCGGGGACGTCAAGGGAGGCGGATCGGGATTCAGATCCGGAATATGGCTTTGAATCCAAATGGCTCTCATCGGCCACTTTGCCGAATTATGCCGCGGCGAGTTCAAGGACGCGCAGCTTCGAAATCAAGGTGCTCCGCTTCAGGCCAAGCAGATCGGCGGCCAGAGTCTTGTTCCCCCTCGCCTTCTGCAAAGCCTGGTCGAGCAGATTCTTCTCGAAAACGGTTACGATTTCGGTGAAATCGATGCCCTGATCGGGCACGGAAATCTGTTCGGCGCGAAAGCCCGGCGCGGATTGGCGAGGCGCAAGGGAAGCCAGGGGGAAATCGGCTGGCACGAGGAAGTTGCGCGTTCCGGAGATGACGACGGCGCGCTCGACCATGTTTTCCAGCTGGCGTACGTTGCCCGGCCAGCCGTAAGCGGCGAGCTTGGCCAGGGTCTCGTTATAGATCTCCTTCAGCTCGATGCCCTCCGTCTGGCAAACCCTGCTTACGAAGTGGCGAGCCAGCAGGGCCACATCGCCTCGCCGCTCGCGCAGAGCCGGCATCTGTATCGGGACGACGTTCAGGCGGTAATAGAGATCCTCGCGGAACCGGCCCTGTTTCACGCGATCCAACAAGTCCAGATTGGACGCGGCGATAATCCGGACATCCACCTTGATGGTTCTCGAGCTGCCCAGACGCTGGATTTCGCGCTCCTGCAGGACTCGAAGCAGTTTCGCCTGCAGATCGAAAGGCATGTCACCGATCTCGTCGAGGAAGAGCGTACTTTCGTTGGCTTCCTCGAAACGTCCCACACGCTCATTTATGGCGCCGGTGAACGCCCCGCGTGTATGGCCGAAAAGTTCCGCCTCCAGAAGATGCTCGGGTATCGCGCTGCAGTTGAGCGCGACCATGGGCTTATGGCGACGGTCGCTGGCGGCGTGAATGGCTCGCGCACACATCTCCTTGCCGGTCCCGGTTTCACCCGAGATCAGGACGGTGCAGCGGCGCATGGACACCAGCTGGATAATCCCGGCGACATCCTGCATCTGTGGACTCTCACCCACCAGCATTCGCCGCCAGCCCTCGCCGTGCAGAACACGTGCCGACCGGCGGGACAAAGCCTCGAGAACCACGCGATCGAGAATCTCGCGCGCTTCGGCGTCAGGCGTATGGGAATCGAGGCAGGAATAGGCGCCGCGGCGAATCAGGTGCACGGCGTCGGCAATGCGGCTCGAGGGAATCCGGAAAATGGCCAGGCAATCCGGGCAGTTTTCCCGGATGATCGAGAGGGTCTCGTCGCCGTTCAGTTCGCCGAACGGAAGTTCCGTGAAGACGACGTCGCAGGCTTGCTCCCGCACCAGAGATACAGCTTCCCAAACCGCCTCCGCCGTATAAACCGTTGCGTTCGTATGCGCCGAGATCTCGCGGACGTAATCGGCGTGAGCGGCGGTGCCGAGAGCGACAATCTGAATATTGTTGATCATGAATCTTTTGCATCCATATTGAAAAGTATTTGGATCGACGAGGATTTTGCCAGGAGAATCCTGCGAATAGCCGAGAGTAACGTGTCGGGCTGAATTGGTTTCCGGAGCATGACGTGAGCTCCGGAGAAAGCTGCATCCGGCCCGGTGCCGTTGCCAAGCCGGATCACCGGGAGTTCGGGAAATTTCCGCTCGAAAGCGGTCCAGGTTGTTTCCTGCTCGAAGAGTCCGGCGCCGGAACCATCCGTGATCATCAGGTCGACGTTCCCGCCATCGAGACATTCAAGCGCCTCTGTGAGGCTGGCGGCATCGACGACGTTGTGGCCGGCCGTAGCCAGCACGCGGCGCAGCATTCCCCGCACCCCTTCGTCGGCGTCGGCAACCAGGAGGGTTGCCGCGGGTGCGGTGGATCCCAGCAGCTCACGGATCTTTGCCGCCAGCGCGAACGGATCGAAGGGCTTGCGGATAAACGCCATGCCGCGTGGCGGGTCGTTTCTCTGCAACGCCGTGTTCGACGTGTAGCCGGACATGAACAGAATCCTGATCGCAGGCCGGCTTGCGCGAATCCGCTCGGCAAATTCGTCGCCGCGCATGCCCGGCATCACCACATCAGTCAACAGGAGGTCGATGCGGGCACGGTACTCGAGGTTCAGGCGCGCGCCTGATTCCGCGTTGGGAGCGCTGAGAATGCGATAACCGAGGCTTTCGAGCACCGTCGCGACCAGGGTTCGCACCTCGGGCTGATCCTCCACCAACAGAATGGTTTCCGTGCCGCGGAGAGCTTCTTCGGCGAAGAAGTCCTGTACCGGCGGGATGTGTTCGCCGCTCACGCGCGGAAGGAAAACGCGGACGGTCGAACCAACGCCGGGCCGGCTATCGATCTGGAGCTTGCCGCCGCACCGCTGCACAATGGCATACACGGTGGACATGCCGAGGCCGGTAGCCCCGGACGCTTTCTTCGTGGTGAAGAAAGGCTCGAAAATCTGGCTGCGGGTAATCTCGTCCATGCCTTCGCCGGTGTCCGAGACCGACAGCATGACCCAGTCGCCCGGACCAGGTTCGTTCCCGCCGCCCGGCGAATCGGCGCCGTTTCCGATGTTCGCCGTCTGCATGACGAGCCGGCCGCCTTTGGGCATAGCGTCGCGCGCGTTGATCGCCAGATTCAGGAGGATCTGGTTCACTTGTGCGGGGCTGGCCTCGATGTGGCCGGCCTCCGGCTCGAGCTGCGAGACCACGTCGATACCGGCGCCGAACATGGGCCGGAGCATGCGGTCGAATTCGCGCACGATAGTGTTGATCTCGAGGACAGCCGTCTCGGTGGTGTGGCGCTGGCTGAACGCGAGCAGTTGTTCGATAACAACCGAGGCTTCCTCTCCGGCCTTGAGGATGGTCTCCATCCCCTTCTTCACCACCGACTGGTTGGACGGGGTACGCATGATCAGACTGCTGTAACCCTTCACGACCGTCAGGAGGTTGTTGAAGGATTGCGCGACTCCGCTGGCAAGCCGCCCAAGACTCTCGATCCTCTGGGCGGTATGGAAATGTTCTTCCAGTTCGCGCAGTTCGGTAATATCCTGCACGCTGCCGATCAGACGCACCGGCTCGCCCGCCGCATTCATTTCGAGTTCAGCCAGTTCCCGAAGATGCCGCACAGATCCGTCCGGACGAATGATCCGGAAGGTAATTTGACCTGGCTCGCCGGTCAGCAGCAACTCGTTCAGCCCGGCGTCGAGCCTGGCCCGGTCGGCCGGATGCACGCGGTCGATGAAAAATTCGCGGGTGGGAACAAACTCATCGCGGCCGATTCCATAGATGCGAAGGGCCTCATCCGACCATTCCAGACGGTTGGTCGCGAGGTCCCTTTCCCAACTGCCGAGCGCCGCAATGCGCTGGGTCCGGTTCAGTCTTGCTTCGCTGCGCCGCAGAGCCGCCTCGGCCTGAGCGCGATCTGCGTTCACCAGCGCCTGTGCCAGTAAATCCGAAACTGCGGTGATGAATTGCGTTTCCTCGGGCGTCTGTCCAAAGCCGGAACCGGCAGCGGGCTCGATCCGGAGGAAACCGGCAATTTTGCCGCGAATCCGGATTCCGGTATCGAACCAGGCCGATGGCCCGCGGCCATTTTCGACGATCCGCGCCGACTCGAGCGCGCCGCGGTGATCCCGAAACGCCGGGCCGCGCATGGCCTTCTCAGGCGCATGACCGTCCATCGCCGAATCGAAGCGGTCGAGGCATTCGATGCGATCGCCATCCGCCGCGAACAGCCAGACGCTGACTGAACCTGCCCGGGCGATTCGGCAGACCGTTTCGGTTACGATCGCGGCGATGCGATTCAGATCGCCCCCGGCGATAGCTTCGTGGGTCGCAAGAGCGAACGCGGCCGATTGCAGTTCCCGCATGCGGGCGAGGCGGCACTCCCTGTCCTCGTCGACGGTCCTCCGGACGCCCAGGAGCATCACGGGAACGCCATCGAGGGATGTCAGCTGTGAGTCCGCGTCGACTCGCCGCCTGGTTCTGTCGGAACGAACGATCGTAAACGCTTCGACCGACGGAGGAAGTCCCTCCGCGCGAGCGGCCAGGCGAGCGGCGGCCCCGCGCAAATCTTCTTCGGACAATATGCCTGCGACAAGAAGATTCCGGCCGACAATCTGTTCGCGGCTATATCCGGTGAGACCCTCGGCGGCCCGATTGGCGGCGAGAAGTGTGCCGTCGCATGCCAGCAGCAGGCAGGCATCGCAGGCGTTTTCCAGAATGATCCCGAGCCGCGCTTCGCTGGCGTGAAGAGCTTCGACGGTTTTCAACCGTTCCAGTTCCGCTGCCGCGCGCGACCCCAGTATGCGCAGATAAGAGCCTACCAGGCGATTGTTGCGGAAGCAGGTGCGCGAAACGACCGCGGCCAGGCCTATGAGTTCGTTCGCGCTGTCCAGCAGGGGGATGGCCGCGTATGCATTGGCTTCGCAGGTGCGAAGTATCGGGTCGGTATTGAACCACTCCCGCACACCCGCCGAGAAGAAACAGATTCCCGATTTGGTGAGCGCCGTCTCCCCCGGTGTATTGACCAGATCGTACTCGAAATTACTTGCGCTACGGCCGTTCGCCCATACAGCGAGGGTGCGGAGGCGCGGCTCGGTGCCCGCTACAATCTCCCCGATCCAGGCGCAGTCGGCGTCGAGCGATTTCGCCAGGCGAGCCACGAGCGCCGGAAACAACCCGGCGCCGGACGGAACTGAAATCGCGTCGGCAATATCGAGTAATTCCACGGGGTCGGCGATACTGTCCACAACGTCGTCAACTGCTGTCCCTGGCCTTGGTGTGGGAATAGCTAAAACCTGTGGCATCGTATCGGAAAATACTTATAGGCAGGTGGTATGCCATAGGTGAAGTACTGAATAGTAAGGATCTTGGCAGCCGGGTCCACGAAATTTCGTGGCAACAACGATATATCGTGGCCCCGGGTTTCGTGGTTAACGAAAGTTAACAGGGCGGCTGATTTGAAGCTTCTTCATTCGACTGCGGAGCGTATTCGGGTGCAGATTCAGAATCCGCGCCGCTCCGCGGGCTCCCTCGATGACCCACCTCGACTCTTCGAGTACCCGCACGATGTGCGTCTTTTCGACATCGTTCAGACTTTGGCCGGAATCGGCGGGAAACTCGGCCTCACCGGCAGGGATGGGAAAGAACTCGTCTCCGAGCCGCAACACCGGACCGGGGGACAGGACTACGGCCCGCGCCAGCACATTCTGCAGTTCGCGGATGTTCCCCGGCCAATCGTAGCTCTTGAGTCGCCGCATGGTGTCGTCGGAAACGGATTTGATTACGCGTCCGAATT
This sequence comes from Terriglobia bacterium, assembly GCA_963788485.1. Lineage (GTDB taxonomy): Bacteria > Acidobacteriota > Terriglobia > Bryobacterales > Bryobacteraceae > BOG-234. The sequence goes on along the minus strand of CAWBIS010000221.1, from coordinate 55,179 downwards.
GACGATTGTAGTTTTCGAGAATGAATGAAACCAGGTCGGGAATATCGCTGCGCCGGTCGCGCAGCGGAGGCAGGACCACGGGAAAGACGCTGAGGCGGAAGTACAGATCGGCGCGGAAGCGGCCATCGCGCACGCTTTGCTCCAGCTGTCTGTTGGTTGCGGCGATGATACGGACATCGGTGTGAACTGTCCGATTGCTCCCGACGGGCTCAAACTCATGCTCCTGAAGCACACGCAGGAGTTTGGCCTGCGTTTCGAGGGGCAATTCACCCACCTCGTCCAGAAAAAGGGTGCCACCCTGCGCGAATTCGAATCTGCCTATCCGACGCTCCAGTGCGCCGGTGAAAGCTCCCTTGACGTGGCCAAATAACTCGCTCTCGACCAGTCCCGCCGATATCGCCGCGCAGTTGACCTTCACAAGGGGCTGGCGTTTACGTTCGCTGAGCGAATGCACTGCGCGGGCGACGAGTTCCTTTCCAGTCCCCGATTCACCCGTAATCAGGACGGTAGCGTCAGTCGGGGCGACGCGGCGGATGGTTTCGGTCAATGCGCGGAACGCCGGGCTGCTCCCCACCATTTCCTCGAAATTGTGTTCGGCTTTGATCTCTTCGGTGAGATAAGCATTCTCCCGCTCCAGGCGCGCTTTGAGGGCTGCGATCTGTTCATAAGACAGCATATTGGCGACGGCAAGGGATACCTGCGTGCTGACGCGGGCGAAAAAATCCAGGTCGTCGTCGTCCGGCGCCGTGGCCGCGTCGCGGATCAGCGTGAGAACTCCAAAAGGACGTGCCGTCGTCGCGAGAGGCGCAGCCATGAACGATCCGATACGGGCCCGGGAAAGAAGTTCTTCACCTGGGAACCTCTCCGCTCCGCCCAGCAGCGCGGTCACCACACGGCCGGCCGCGAAGACCCACTCGCCGAACTCCTTCAGCGCCTTTTCCAGCGATGCTTCGCGCCCGGCAATCACGGCCGCTATCCCGGACGTGTCCGGCACAAAAGTTTCGAGGGCCCCCGATTCCGGGTCCGCCAGCGTGAGAAGGACGCCGTTGCACGGCAGCGGGCGCCGGACTGCGTCGAAAATAGCCTGGCAAAGGGACCGCCGGTCCAGATTGGCGAGCACGGCGTTGTTGATGTCGAGCAGCGCCGATCGTTGGTTGAACATCCGCTCGCGGTCCGCGTTCATGATGGAAAGCTGCAGCTCCATGCGGCGGCGGTCGCGCCGTTCGGCCGCATCGCGGATCGCGCGCTCTACGACGAGCACCATCCGGGAAAGATTCTGCTTGGAAACATAATCGCTGGCTCCGGCCTTCATCAATTCCACGGCACGCTCTTCGCCGATGACTCCGGAAACAATGATGAACGGAATATCGAGCAGGCTCTTCTGCAGGACGGCCATGGCTTCTCTTGCGTTAAAAGCCGGCAGAGCATTGTCGGAAATAATGGCGTCCCAGGGTCCGGCTGTGAGCGCGGCATACATGGCCTGGGCGGTCTCCACGCGTTCGAAGCTCGGCGTGAAACCGGAGCGTTGGAACTCATGGAGAATGAGATCCAGATCGCGCTGCGAATCCTCAACAATGAGGAGCCGTGGGGCAGTCATGCGGCGGCAAATCCGGGCGAAGTGACAATGCCGGGCAGAGTGAAAAAGAAGATTGCTCCCTTTCCGGGTGCGCCCTCCGCCCAGGCTTTGCCCCGGTGCCGGTGAACGATACGGCGTACCGTGGCCAAACCCATGCCGGCACCCTCAAAATCCGGATCGCTGTGCAGACGCTGAAAGGGTACGAACAATTTGTCCGCGTGCGCCATATCGAACCCGATGCCGTTGTCGCGAACGAAAAAAACAGGACCCGCTCCGCCGGATTCCAGGCTGCCGAATTCGACGCGAGCGGCCGCGGTTTTTGCGGTGAACTTCCACGCATTCTCGATCAGCTTTTCGATGAGTGTTCGAACGAGGCCGGAGTCGCCCTGGACCGATAGTCCCGCGGGGACAACGAAATCGACGGTCCGGTGAGGGGCGGCCTCCGCCAGGCGGCGCCCGATTTCGAGGGCCATGGAACTGATATCGATGGTGGTGGGGCGCAGGCCCGCCCGCGAGATACGCGAGAGGTCCAGAAGCGACGCGGTGAACTGATCCAGTTTGATTGAATCGGCGCGAATGTGGCCCAGCCATCGTTTGCCCGCGTCGTCCAGTTGACCGTTATGTTCTTCGAGGACGATTCTGCTGCAGGCGGCGATGCCGGAGAGCGCCGCCCGCACGTCGTGCGACACCGACCAGGTGAGCGATTCCAGTTCGGCGTTGGCCGATTCCAGTTGCGACTCCAGTTCCGCAGCCGGCGTATCCTCGCAAACGATCGCGAGCCGGAGAGACTCGCCTCCCGTCGATATCTCGTTCAAAGTCACCGACGATTGAAACGTGGATTGATCGGGCCGGCGGAACCGCCATTTATACCTGACGATTTCCCCGCGGGCTGCCCGCTGCGAGTACTCCAGCGCGGCCTTGCGGGAGTCTCTGCCGTCCGGCTGCGTGGGCGGAAAAAAGTTATCGGGCGGCTGTCCCAGAAACTGGCCCGGGGTTGCGCGAAACAATTCGAGCGCGCGATCGTTGCAATCGAGCAAAACGTCGCCGATAACCAGCATCGCTTCGCCGGCCGACTGGAAAAGATCGGAATAACGATTCGCGCGGGAACTGACCGGGTCAGCTGGTTCGGGTTCCGCCGCTTGCGTAACCATTTATTTCCCCCTCACAGCGGTTCCTCTGAACAGGAAGAAAATTCGGAACCTGATTCTCGTCGAGCGGCCCTAATAGTGCGAAACAATATCGAAAAAAGTTCGACTATACACCGCCAGATCCGGTAAATGCGAGAACGATTCACTTGATAACGAGCGGCTAAATCGCTTTGATCACGAGCAATCAGGCCCCGGGCAGGTAATTCTCATTCCCTCGGAAACCTAACTCGGAGTATACAACCCGGACGATAATAAGCGATATATCCGGCATATGAGTTTTGGGTAAAAATTCAACGCCGGCAAGAGACGGGATTGCTACCACGGCAGTTTGAATTGCGCGCGCCGCCCGGGAGCCTGCCCGGACCGGACGCCGCAGCAGCAGGTCCCAGTAGTACTAGATGCCAAGATCGGCGATGTCCACGAGATGCTCGGGAACGAATACTTCGCTGTCGTCGCGAGGCTGATCGAACTCCACACCAAGGAGATAGCCGTTCTCGCGCCACGAGCAGTGCCTGACGGTCGCGCCGAAGGATTCCCATTCCGTGCGCAGAGTGATCGATACTCCGGGCTCGATCTTGACCGGCAGAAAAAGCCCGGCGCCTTTGGACGAGTAATCCTCGAGAACGGCGACTTCTTCCCGGGGGAACCCGCGTGCGCCGGCCCAACAGATCATCACCAGATCTGAACACAGAAGACGGCGGCGTCCCCGCTGGTTGCTGGTCCGGGAGTCCTCGCTCATGCGGATGTTCTCCTTACTGGATTGGTCGGCCGGGCTCATTTCCAATTACTTATCGGCCACTATCCGGCACGCCCCTGACAAACAGTATTCGTTGGCGACAACTCGCCAGCGTCGAAAAAACGACATCCGACGCCCGGATTGTCCATTGGTTAAGTCTCACTTTTGCAATAGGGGAGGCGAGGCACGCCGGATTCGACGTTGGAAGCGATCATGCACTACCAAAGCCGGCATCGCCGGAGACGACTCGCAAAGAAGCGCGTTATGCCGGTGATTTCGCGAAACAGGAGGCCAACCACAATTGCGAATGAAATCGTATTTCGCAAACTCCGTGCAGACGGCGATGGAGGAGGCGCGGAGGGAACTCGGCGAAGAAGCAATTCTCGTGACCAGCCGCGTGGCGCCGGCGGAGGCCGGCCAACCCCGGCGCTACGAAGTTGTCTTCGCCACAGGCATGCCCAGCAAAACTGGCGCGCAGGACAACGCCAAAACTACGCGGGAGAGGCCTTCGCCGCCCCCCTCGTCGATTGACACGATTCTGAACGAGATCAGGGAGATTCGGCAGCAGCTGGAATCTCTTCGGCAGTCCACGCGCTCTACTTTCAATGAACCGCGGTGGGCGGCCGACCCGGCGACCAGACAGCTTGTGGCCGAGTTGATCGCCGCCGATGTCGATCCCGATCTTGCACAGCAACTGCTTGCCGCAGCGACGAAACGAATGATGCTGAATCCGCCCGCGGGCCCCGAAGGGGGCGGCGGCCGGTTCTTCGAGGTGTTCAAGATGGCTGCGGCCAGGGAACTCGGACAAAAGCCCGCGGTGCGACCCGCGGATCTGCGGGCCGCCGCAGCCGCCGAAATCCGGGACTTGTTCCGGGTGGATACCGGCTTCGGTTCGGATCAGACCGCCACTACCGTGGCTGCATTAATCGGACCGCCCGGCGCCGGGAAAACTTCGACAATCGCGAAGCTCGCGGTGCAGTATGGCCTCAAGCTTCGTCGCCCGGCGCTGCTGGTGTCCGCGGATAATCTGCGGGTGGCGGCGTCCGAGCAACTACGAGCGTATGCTTCCGTGCTGGGTCTTCGATTCGAACTGGCGCAGTCGAGCCGCGCGCTGGGCCAGGTGCTCGAAGAGCACTGCGGACATGGCCTGATCCTCATCGATACTCCTGGATTCACTCCCGGCGAACTCGACGGGGGAAACGATCTGCTTCAGTTTCTGGCGGAGCGGGAGGATATCCGGAAACATCTGGTATTGCCGGCTCCGCTGCGATGCGCGGACGCGAACCGGGTTTCGGCGGCGTACGAACCTTTCCGGCCGTCTCATCTGATCCTGTCCCGAATGGACGAAACGATTGCCTTCGGGCCCGCGCTGAACGAAGCCATGGCGAGCGGACTCCCCGTATCATTCTTCACCACGGGCCAGCGCGTTCCCGAAGATCTCGAAGCGGCGGACGCGGACTCTTTGATTCAGCGGCTACTGCCCACACCCGGATTCGAACGCAGCATCGCGGCGGCGGCGTAAGACAATGCATCCTTACGAAACCGATATCGACGAAACCGCCGAAAGCCGTCGCGAAAGACTGATCCTCGAACACCTTCCCCAGGTACATCTGATCGCGCGGCGATTCCACGAGAAGGTGCCCGGCAGCGTTTGCCTGGACGATCTGGTATCTACAGGCGTGATGGGTCTGATTTCCGCCGTCAATAATTACGACCTGCGCCAGAACACGAAACTGAAAACTTACGCGGAGTACAAGATTCGCGGCGCCATCCTCGACAGCCTGCGGGGAATGGACTGGGCATCGCGGCATCGGCGAAAAAAGGCGAAGGACATCGAAGCCGCCATTCAGACGGCGCAGCAGAAGATCCAGGACGTTCCGACCGAAGAACAGATTGCGGCCGAAATGGGAATGACGCTGGAAGAGTATCGCGCGCGCCTGGTCGAGATTCAGGGACTGGATCTGGAGAGCCTTGAGGTGACGACCAGTCCGTCGGGGCACCAGACGCTGATGTCGCTGGTGCCGGACCCCGAGGAAAACCTGCCTTCGAACCTTCTGGAACGCGCCGAGCTGGAACGGTTGCTCGCGCGGTCGATCGAGGAAATGCCGGAGAAGGAAAAGACGGTGTTATCCCTTTACTTTCACGAGGAACTGACGCTGCGCGAGATTGCGGAAGTGATGAACATCCACATCTCGCGTGTAGTGGAACTGAAGTCGAACGCAATTCTGCGGCTGCGCTCACGCATGAAAGCGCAGTGGCCCACGACACGGGAAAGATAGCGTGAATTCCGGCAACGAAGCAATCCTGGCGCTGGGCGCCCTGTGGTCGAAAGAGTTCGGCAATGCGCTCGAGGCGATGGCGGACGAGCGTCCCGAATTAAGAGCCCGTTCCGGTGCATTGGCCCGGAGCGGCGAAATGCTCTGGTGGAAGCAGGTGCTCGACGCCGCACCCGGCGCGGCTGTCTGGATCGGGATTGCGCGCGAAACGGGCACACTGTTCGGCCAGCGGATCCTGAGCGCCGCCGGGATCGATTCAAACAGCGCGGACGAGCGGAAGAACGCGTATCTGGAAGTCGTCCGCCAGTCGCTCGGGAGCTTTGCCGGCCTGTTAGGGGCCCAGATCGGCAAGGAAGTAGCCTGCACGGAAGGAACCGAGGAAGAACCGCCCCGCGACGCGACTACCGGGTGCGAAATCTCGGTGAAACGCACCGAGGGCGCTTTACCGCCGCTGCTCTTCCTGCTGAACCTGGAATTGCTGGAAGCCGTGGCGCGGGCGGCGACGGGCGACCAGCTCGAAGGTCTGCTGCCCGCGGGCGCGGCGCCCGAGGAAACGGCGGGAACCGAACTATCAAGCCGTGCTTACAGCACGCTCAACCTGCTGATGGATGTGGAGCTCCCGGTCAGCGTTTCCTTTGGCCGCACGCGGGTGCGCATGCAGGAGATCCTGAAGCTCATCACCGGCTCGATCATCGAACTCGACCGGTCCATCACGGAACCGGTCGAAGTCATCGTCAACAATTGCGTGGTGGCGCGAGGCGAAGTCGTGGTGGTGGACGGAAACTATGGGGTCAGAATCAACGAAGTGATGAGCCGGAGCGAGCGCCTGCAGGAGAGCCGTCGCTTTCTGCTCCCGCTCGCAGCGCAGCGCCGTTGAGTACACCTGTAACCCGGGTGGTACGCTGATGGGACGATTCGACCCCATGACCTTTTCGAACGCGCCTGCGGCTCGCGCGCGCGGCACCCTTCATGTCGCCCTCTTTTGCGCTCTCGCATGCGGCATCGTATTCATCGCGGCCCATTCGTGGCTTGAGGAACGGAGGATATTCCGGGCGGCGCTCTACGAACAACTGGATGAAATCGCCACCTCGAAAAATGCCGGAATTTTCGCGTGGCAACTGCAACGCACAGGAAACGCGGCGGTCACTGCGCGCAGCGCTGTTTTGATTCCGGATGTTATTCGGACTCTCGGCGGCGATCCGGCCCCGGCTGCCGCATCCCAGGCGGCGCAATGGCTGGAACAGATACGCGAAACCTACCGCTACGACAATGCCGCGCTGCTCGATGCGTCCGGCGCCATTCGTGTCAGTACCGGCCGGGAACTCGCGCCACCCGGGTTTTACCAGGCTATCGGTCAAAACGTGGCGGCGGACGGCAAAGCAGTTTCCAAATACTACCCTGGAGATTCGCCGGGCGTTCAATCCCAGTTCATGTTCTGTGCGCCTCTGCGATCCGGTTCGGGCGCGATCGCCGGCTCTGTTCTGCTGACGCTCGATCCCTGGGTTTATCCTTTTCCCGCACTATTGAAATGGCCGTCCCCTTCAAGATCGGGCGTGGTGTGGATGGTGCGGCGGGAAGGACAGAACGTTCGCGCGCTCGGGTTCGGACCCGGTCCCGCGGGAAAGCGGATTGAATCGATCACCAGCCTGTCTCTCCGCGACTCGCCTCTGGTCAAAGCCGTCGCTGTTCGCAACGGCATCGTGGACGGGACAAGCGCCGCGGGAGCCGGATCGGCCGCGGTGGCGAGAGCGATGACCAAAGAGAACTCGAGCCCGGTCATGCTTGCCATGATCGACGAGACCGAGGCATATCAGCCTCTGCGGCAAACCAGAACGCTGCTGATTCTTTCGGCGGGCCTGCTGATCGCGCTCTGCGGCGTGGGCGTCGGATGGATCTGGCGCCGGCAGGTTCTCGAATCCTCCCGGCAGCGAGTTTTCGCTGAGAACGAGCGGCGGGAATTGGCCGAGCGTTACGATTACATGACTCGCTTCGCCAACGACGCAGTCTTTCTGGCCAGGACCGACGGAACGATTGTCCAGGCGAACGAGCGCGGCAGCGAATTCTACGGCTATACCCGGGACGAGTTCCTCGGCATGAACAAGGACCAACTCCGTGGCCCGGGTACCGAGGCCGCCTACGAGCGCGCCCGTGTCGCGATTGAGGAAAAAGGTAGTTTCGTTTATGAAACCACGGGTGTGCGCAAGGATGGCACGACGTTTCCAGTGGAGCTGAGCACACGCATGGTCGAAGTCGACGGCGAACAGTACCGTCAGACGATTGTGCGCGATATCACTGAGCGTCGCCGCGATGAAGGTCAGATTCGACGGCTGAATCGCCTCTATGCCGTTCTCAGCCGGTGCGGTCAGGCAATTGTCAAAGCGCCCGACGAAAACGCTCTTTTCCGCGAGGTCTGCCACGTCGCCGCGGAAAGCGGCGGTTTCCGCATTGCTGCAATCTGCGCGGCCGATAACGCCACCGGCTGCATGGTCTCCATCGCGCGCGCGGGAGAGGCTTCGGCCTACCTTGATGAAAGACCCTGCGATTCATCGGTGTGCTCCATTGCCAAATGCGGGATGCGCGAGGGAGAGTCGCGGGTTTGCAATGACATCCGGGAAGATCCTTCATTGGCGGCAATGAAGGAAAGCGCTCTCAGATACGACCTTCGCTCCTTTCTGGTGCTCCCTTTGCGGCGCGGCGGAAGGCTCGCGGGCGAGATGTGTCTCTACTCGGCGGAGCCGAACTTCTTCAACGCGGAAGAAATAGAACTCGCCACCGAGATTGCCGAGAGTATTTGTTTCGCGCTGGAATCTCTGGAGCGCAAGAGACAACAGCAGGCCGTGGAGGCTGAGTTGCGCGTCAATCGGGAACGTCTGGAACTCGTTCTGGACGCGACGGAAGAGGCTTACTGGGACTGGGACCTCGAATCGGGCGCGATACAACAAAGTCCCCGTTATGACACGATGCTCGGTTATCGACCGTTCGAGCTGAAGCGGGAGTTTCGGACATGGCTTTCCATGGTCCATCCGGAGGACGCCGGCCCCATCGAGCGAGAACTCGCGGATTTCAGGACTTCGGGCAAATCCGCGCTGTCAATGGAGTTTCGAATGCGAGGTAAATCCGGGGAATACATCTGGATCTCCGGCCGCGGAAAAATTGTGGATCGCGATGCGGCCGGAAAGCCGCGCCGGATGGTGGGGACGCTGACCGACGTTACGGATCGCAAGAAGCTGGAGGAGCAGTTCCGCCAGGCCCAGAAACTGGAAAGCGTCGGACGACTTGCGGGCGGCATTGCTCACGATTTCAATAATCTGCTCACCGTGATCAACGGGTACAGCGGTCTGCTGGTTGCGCGCACCGCCGAGAAGGATCCCAAACGCCGTCAACTCCAGGAAATCCGCAAAGCGGGCGAGCGCGCGGCGGAACTCACGCGGCAGTTGCTGACATTCAGCCGTAAGCAGGTAACCCAGCCGCGGCTGTTGAAACTGAACGAATCGGTGAGCGATTCCGCGGAGATGCTGCACCGGCTGGTTCCCGAGACCGTCGAGTTCCGGACCCTTCTCGACGCGGAACCGGACGAGGTGATCACGGATCCGAGCCAGGTTCACCAGATATTGATGAACCTGGTAGTGAATGCCAGCGACGCGATGCCGGACGGCGGAAGCCTGACGATCCGGACGGCAAATGTTCATGTGCACGCCAATGAGGTGGTCCAGGATTCCGACGTCACCAGCGGACCCTATGTTCTGCTCTCCGTGACGGACACCGGGACGGGCATGGATGACGAGACACTGCGCCATATCTTCGAACCGTTTTTCACCACCAAAGATGTAGGAAAAGGGACGGGGCTGGGGCTTTCCACGGTGTATGGCATCGCGCGCCAATGTGGGGGATTCGTGCGTGTCGAAAGCGCTCTCGGAAAAGGCACGACATTCAAGGTCCATTTTCCGCTGGCCGCGGAAGGCATTCGCCCGCAGGCAATGCCGGCCTCGACCAGGGATCGGGATTTGCGCGGTTCCGAGACCATCCTCGTGGTGGAAGATCAGGAAAGCGTTCGTAATCTGGCGGCGGAAACACTGCGGACTTACGGATACGCGGTGATCCCGGCGCAAAACGGGCCCGACGCTCTGGACCTGGTGAGACGGCACCCCGGGCCCATTCACCTTTTGCTGACCGATGTCAGCATGCCTTCGATGAATGGCCACACAGTGGCGCAGGAAGTAAGAGCGTTCTCGCCCGCCACGAAGGTGGTGTATATGTCGGGTTATGCCGACGACATCGTCAGAGGAACCGGCGAACTGGCGCCGGATGTCGCTTATCTGCAAAAGCCATTTGCGCCCGAGGCGCTTGCGGTCAAGGTGCGGCAGACATTGATGCGTCCGGCCGAGACGCGTCCGGCCGAGGCGTGTCCGACCGAGACGCGTCCAACCACGATGGATTCGATCATTCAGCGAACGATATTGGTCGTAGAGGACGAAGAGGGGGTCCGCGACCTGGTCGGGGATTTGCTGGGCGGACGGCACAGGGTACTGCTGGCGAAGGACGGACTCGAAGCGTTGCGCATCCTGCGCGAGCGGCCTGAAATCGACATTGTGATTACCGATCTGGTGATGCCGAATCAGGAAGGGATCGAGGTGATTCGGGCCGCGCGCAAAATGCGTCCGGAGGTCAGGATTGTGGCGATGTCAGGAGCTTTCGCGGGACAGTTTCTAAAAACCGCGGAGCTTCTCGGGGCGGATGCGACTCTGGTGAAGCCGATCCGTCCGGAAGTGCTCGACCAGGTGATTGAAGACGTTTTCGCGCGCGTGTAACGTTTCCGGCCGGCCTCAATGCGGGTGCGAATGATTCAGATCCTCGGGGAAGACCGCGTGGCCTTCCGGAGGTGGAAACAAGCTCTTCAACGCCTCCAGCCGCTTCCGCAAGTGCCGGCTGGGCAGCTGCCGCGGACCCGTTTCGACATCGATGTCGCAGCAGATTCCATGCAGGTAGAGCGTCATTGTGTCCTCAAACGACTGCCTGGCATATTCCCGGAACGGCTTTCCGTCTTTTCGCGCGTTCATCGGACGCCGCAGCAGCGTCTGCTTCAAATGCCAGCTTTTCTCGTCCACCTCGCCATGCACTTCGCCGCTCAACTCCTCGCGCAACAAACCGTGATACGTGTCCAGCGCCTTCTGCGGCAGACGGTATGACAGCAGCGACGCAATCTCGCTGTAGAGGTAGTAATGGTAATCGGACACCTGTTCTTCCTTCACCGTAAAGAACAGCGTCGCCATATCCCCGTTCTCGACGTGTGCCGAAAACAGGAGGCGGGATTCCTGGGGCTTCTCATAGACCACGGATACAGCACCCTTCGAAGATCCACGTTCCAGATAAGACGCCAGCACGATTCCGACATGCGGCAACAAAGTTGCGACGGCCTCGGGCAGCGCCGACACCGGGTCGTGGAGGTACTGGCGGAGGTCGTCTTCGACCACTGGAAACACCAGGAAATACGAAAATTTATTGTCTAGTGGCGTCATTTCGGTACGCAGGCGTCGACTTAGTTCGTCAACCGTGGTCCGGGGACGGCCGTTTTCGGAGGGCATGTTCAGAGCGGGATCGGCGAATGCATCAAATCCCAATGATTGTAACAAGTCCGGCACATGCCAAAGGCTACTCTGGAGATTGCCGCGCATTCTGGTATCGGCGGGAGAAGCCTCCGGTGATTACTATGCAGCCGAGCTGGTGCGCGAACTTCGCCGCCGCCGGCCCGACTGGGAGTTTTTTGGCTGTGCCGGCCCGGGCCTGCGGGAAGCAGATGTGCGTGCGGTGATCCGCTCGGAGGATCTATCCGTTGTCGGCATCGTCGAAGTGGCCGGGCATCTGCCGCGAATCTGGCGCCGTTTTCGCGAACTGATCCGGGCGGCGGCTCGGGAGAAGCCCGATCTCGCGATTCTCACCGACTCCCCGGATTTTCATTTCCGCGTGGCCCGCAAGCTGAAAAAGCTTCGAATTCCCGTGGTTTATTTCGTTGCCCCACAGGTCTGGGCGTGGCGGAAAGGGCGCGTGAAAACCATGCGCCGGGTGATCGACCGCCTGCTCTGTATCTTTCCGTTCGAAGAAGCGTTTTTCCTCGAACACAATGTTCCCGTCCGGTATATCGGACACCCTTTGGCGTTACGGGTGCGGCCGGCGCTGGGGCGCGCGGAGTTTTTCCGGAAACACAACCTCGATCCCGGTCGTCCACTGATTGCAGTGCTCCCCGGTAGCCGACGCAGCGAAGCCCTACGTCACATGCCGGAGCTCGTGCGCGCGGCCGGCATTCTCGCGAAGGATCGCCAACTGAATTTCGTGCTGCCGGCATCGCCGACTTGCGGCGCCGATTTCTTCCGCGGGCCTCTCGCCGGAAGCCCCATTCAGCCGATCGAAGGGGAGGCGTGGGACACGATGGCGCACTGCGATGTGGCTCTCGCAGCCAGCGGGACGGTGACCGTGGAAGCGGCGCTGCTGGGCGCGCCGATGGTCACCTTCTACCGGGTGACAGGCTTGAGCTGGGCGATCGGCAAGCTGCTGGTGAAGGTTCCGTTCTACTCGATGGTGAACCTGATCGCCGGCAAGCGCGTGGTCGCGGAACTGATGCAGGGCGAAATGACGGGAGAGCGGATTGCCGCCGAGACCACCCGCCTGCTCGACAACGAGGGCGAAAGAGGCAAAATGAAGAGTGAACTGACGCGCGTCGCGGCACTGCTTTCTCCTCTTGCGAACGCCGGTGAGGAGAGGCCCGACGCGATCGGATGCGCCGCGGATGAAGTAGAAAGGATGCTGGAGGTTCTGCCTTGAAGAAGTCTGGAATAGTCGCGTTGGGCATTCTGCTGATTGCCGGATCGGGTCTGGCGCAGGACGACAAGCGGGCGCGCATCGATGTCGAGAGCTACGTCATAGACGCGCAGATTAACCCGGACACGCAGACACTGACGGCGCGCGCCGCCGTTCGCTTCACCCCCGCCGACCAGACGAGCGCCGTCACCTTCGAGTTGAACAACGCGCTGAATATCTCGAAGATCGTCGACGACAAGGGTGACAGCCTGCAATCTTCGCGCAACCAGAACGACAATACCGTGCGCGTCACGTTTCCATCCGCTCTGCAGGGCGGCCAGCCCATTGTGCTGACCTTCAGCTACGACGGACGGCTCACCGGCAGCGAGGATTCGCCGATCTACGGAATCAAATTCGCCGCCATCCAGAACGATTACGCATTTCTGCTCTACCCGGCCCGCTGGTTCCCGGTCAGCGGTTACACCACCGATCGTTTCACTTCGAAGATCAACGTGACCGTTCCGCAAGGATATACGGTCGTCGGAAGCGGCATCGATTCGAAAACGGCGGCAGGCGACGGCACGACATTCACATTCGATTTCACCAAGCCGTCGTTTCCGGGCGATATCGCCGTCGAGAAAGGGCAGCCCGTGAAGAACTCCTCCGACGGGCTGACCACGACACTCTGGTTCCGTGGGGCCGAAGCAAATATGGCCAATGCCTATGGCGAGGCGACGGCGCGCATGATGACTTACTTCACCAGCATCTATGGCCTTGCGCCCTACGCCAATCTGAACGTCGTCGAAACGGCCGACGGAGCCGCCAATGGATACGCCGCGCCGGGCATTGTGTTCATTTCTCCGCAGTCGATCGGCAAACAGGTAAACGCGAACGTGCTGGCGAACCAGATAGCGAGGCAGTGGTGGGAAATCCAGGTGTCGCCGGTCAACCGCAACCATATGTGGCTGGAGAACGGCATGGCGCTCTATTCCGAGGCTCTCTGGGCGGAAAAGGATAAAGGCGCGGCCGCTCTCGAGCAACGAACCAAAGACATGAGCATTACCGCTCTCACCGTCGATAACGTTCCGCTGATCCAGACTGCCCGACTGGAAGATTATTCGCCGGAATACTGGGCGCTCAGCGGGGATAAGGGCGCGGTTGTTTTTCAGATGTTGCGCAGCACCATGGGCGATCAGAAGTTCTTCCAGGCATTGAAGGATTATCTCCAGCAGTTCGCCTGGAAGTCGGCTGCCACGGAGGACTTCCGCAAGGCATGCGAAGCGGCTACGGGCCAGGAGCTTCGCTACTTTTTCCTGCAATGGGTGGAATCGAACGGGGCCCCCGAATTCAAGCTCGAATGGACCATCCTGCGTACCCAGAAGGGTTTCCGCGTACAGGGCAAGATCTCGCAGGATCTCGACACTTTCCGCATGCCGGTCGATCTCCACATCGAGACCGACGGCAATCCCGAGGACAAGACAATCGAGGTGATGGGGACTTCATCCGAGTTTTCGGTCGACACGTTCGGCAAACCGAAGAAGATCAGCATCGATCCGGCCAACAAGGTTCTGCGGATGAGTCCGGAGATGCGCGTCTCGGTGGCCATCCGAAAAGGCGAGCAATATGTGCAGGTGAGCGAATTCGCCGAAGCTTTGAAAGAGTATCAGCGCGCACTCGATACCCAGAAGAACAGCTCCATGGCGCACTACCGGGTGGGTGAGGTATTCTTTCTCCAGCAAAGCTATCAATCGGCGGCCACCGAATTCCGCTCGGCGCTCACCGGCGATCTCAACCCGAAATGGATCGAGGTGTGGTCGCACATCTATCTGGGCAAGATATTCGATCTCAGCGGGCAGCGGGAGCGAGCCGTAAACGAATATACCCAGGGCCAGCGGACACGCGACAATACCCAGGGGGCGCAGGATCAGATTGCGGGTTTCCTGAAGCAGCCCTACAAAACCCAATCCAAAGAAAGAATCTGACAGGCGGCTGAAAGCGGGCCGGCCAGGCGGAACGGCTGCGCCAACTTATCTGCGCTGTTTCACGAAGGATCGCGGCACTTCGCGGATGGTCGGGAACGTCTTCGAAATATGGTCGTGCCAGGTGAGGTTTTCCTCGTCGGCAACGGCCCACAGCAGGCCAAGGCCGCCGGAACAAAAACTCAACCAGGTCGAGGCAAAGCGCAGCGCGCGGCTGCGGGCATCCAGAGGAAATCCATCGAATGTGATGAGCTGCAGATCCGTAAAACGCATCCCCGCCGTTTCCCGGCCTGCAATGGCCCAGATAAGACCGTAGAACATCGCCACCAGGAGCAGCGACCCTCCCATCCCGGCCCAAAGCATCTTTCCAGCGCCGAAGCTGCCTCCCATTAACTGGAACGTCACGGCAAGCACGCCAAAGCCAATCAGGATCAGCGCAGCGTCGATCGCGGAGGCAACAAAACGGTGTGTCGGCGTGGCCACGGGCTGATCGCAGAAGACCTGCGCTTCCACATCGGTTTTGAGCTTGCGCCCTTTGGACGGAACTCCCGCAATGAAATCCAGCGTTCCCTGGGTCTCCTGCGCGACAGACAGCGAAGCCGCAGTTTTGCGAACTCGCGTTTGGGCGGCGGGTGCCTGCGGCGCTGCCTGCGGGCGCGCCGGAGCACGATTCGCGGCTTCGCGCTGCAGCCGGTCGAACGGAATCACGTTGGGACCGCCCTTGAACGACTGCGACCATGTGGTAAAGAGCGTTGGCTGTTCCGGCGCGCCGGCCGCGGGCTTCGCGGCCTGGAACTCTTCGGTATCGCCGCTCATCATGGCCACCGGAGCCAGTGCATTGGCGCCGGAATAGCCCGGGGGCGCGGCGATCACCACTCCGCTGATTCTGCGTCCGCAGCGCAGACAGCGATGATCGTCTTCGCCATTTACGAAACCACAGTGTTTGCAGTGCATCTATTGCTCTTTCCCGCTGTCGACTTCCGCTGCGGGTTGCGACGTAACTTATGCCGTGCTACGGTTGCCAATTGAAGCAGTTTCTACGCGCGCGCCCTACTCCTCTGAGTAACACAAACAATGTTGCTTGTCACGGAAAAATTCTCAATCGACGGTGTAATTTCAATCTGTTGCCGCTTTTTCTCGCGCTAGCCGCGTCACTGCAATTCAGCAGCGCCCAGACGACGGAAACATCTCAACCGCCGTCCCCTCCGCCAGCCAACCAGGCGACGGTCGAACAACCCGACTTCAGCGTCAAGATTCCGCGCGTCAACGCGCCGGCGCGCGGCGAGTACGACTTCAATTCCGATTCACAGACCTCGGAGGGCGGCGTCACCTACCTTCATGGCCATGTCGTGATTGAAATGTACGATGCGACGCTCAAAGCCGACGAGGGCGAGTACGATGAAAACACCAAGATCTTCAAGACCCACGGCAATGTCTCCTACCGCAACTACAATCACGACGAGGTGATTTACTGCGACTGGGCCGAATACAACACCGACACGCAGCTGGGAACTTTTCATCATGTGCGCGGATATACCAAAACCAAAGTGATCGCGCGTCCGGGACTGCTCACCACACAGCAGCCGTTCTACTTCGAGGCTGACTGGGCTGAAAAGATCGAAGACAAATATCTGCTGCATGACGGCATCATCACCGACTGCCACATTCCCCACCCGTGGTGGACTCTGCACAGCAATCTTTTCGACATCATCCCGGAAGATCGGGCCATCGCACACAACGCCATTTTCCGTCTGCACGGCATCCCGCTGTTTTACTACCCTTATTTCTACAAGGCGCTGAAGAAGGAGCCGCGCAAAAGCGGCTTTCTGACCCCCGAAGCCGGCCACAGCTCCCAGTTCGGATACTTTTTCGGAGCCGGCTACTACTGGGCTATCAACCGGAGCTACGACCTCACGTATCTGATGACGGACTACACTTCCCGAGGCATCGCCAACCACCTCGATCTTCGCGGCCGGCCGAATGACAAAACCGTTTTCGACATCATCGCCTTCGGCATCGACGATCGCGGAACGCCGACCTCTCTCAAAGCGCCGGGAGCCGACGTTACCGGCGTGGCCAGAACGGAGTTCGGCGACGGCTGGATTGCGCGCGGAAATATCGATTACCTCAGTTCCTATCTGTTCCGCGAAACATTCTCCGGTTCGTTCACCGACGCGATCTTCTCCACCACCAATTCCACCGGCTTTGTGCAGAAGCGCTTCGACTATTACACTTTCGAAACCGAGGTGTCGCGCAACCAGGACTTCCTCAGCATCACCCCCGGCGACGTGATCACCATCCGCAAGCTGCCCGAATTCGATTTCGAGGGAAGCGATCAGCAGATTACCTCGGGCGCGCTGCCGCTCTGGTTTTCCTTCGATTCGAGCTTCGGGCTCTATCACCGCGTGCAATCGACGGCTGACGATCATCCGCCTTACTACCAGACGAGCCAGTTCACTCCGCGCGGGGATCTCGAACCGTCCCTCACGTCGGCGCTTCACTGGGATGGATTCAGCATCGTGCCGACCTTCACCATGCATGAGACCTTCTATGGCCAGAGCCTCGCCAACATGAACACCGTGGTGTCGTCCGCGTTGAACCGCTCCGCACCGGAGATGCACATCGATTTCGTCCTTCCCGCCATCGAGCGCCTCTACGACCATAAAACGTTCCTCGGCGACAAGCTCAAGCACGTGATCGAACCGCGACTGTCTTACGATTATGTGACCGGCGTGAACGACTTCCTCGACACCCTTCGTTTCGACCAACTGGATCTGCTCACGGACACAAATGAGATCTTCTTCGGCGTCACCAACCGGCTCTATTCGAAGAAAGGCGACACGATCCGGGAGGTTCTGACCTGGGACCTTGGATACAAGCGATATTTCGATCCGACCTTCGGAGGCGCCGTGGTTCCCGGTGAGCGCAACGTGCTGCTGTCGGGAATCGATCTGACCGGTTTTTCGTTCATCGACGGTCCGCGTAATTACTCGCCCATCGACTCGCTGGTGCGCATATCTCCACGGGACGGAGTCAACATCCGCTGGCAAGCGGATTACGACCCGATGTATCACAAGCTGATCGACAGCATGTTATCCACCGACTACCACGTCAAAAAATACTTTGCTTCGGTGGCCAGTAATCTGCTGAAACCGCCCGCGGTAATCGCGCCTCCAGCCAATCAGCTGATCGCTCAGGTCGGCTATGGCGATCCCAATCGCAAGGGTTGGAACGTCGCGCTGTCGACGGTTTACGATTTCCGGCTCGGCTATCAGGAGTTTGCCATCGCCCAGGTGACCTACAATACCGATTGCTGCGGGTTCAGCGCCGAATATCGGCGATTCGACTTCGGCGCGGTGAACGACACGCAATATAAGTTCTCGTTTTCGATCGCGAACATCGGCACCTTCGGAAACCTGAAGAAGCAGGAGCGCCTCGGAATCTAAGCCCCGACGTCAGTGAATCTCGGGGTCGGGGATCGCGATCTTCTGGTCCAGAAAATCGAAATCGCATCCCAGATGGGCCTGCGTGACGCGGTCCGAATACAGCGCCATATAGCCGCGTCCATAGCGTGGCGCGGGTTTGACCCACCGCTCCCGCCGGCGCGATAACTCTTCCTCCGAAACGAGCAGATCGATTCTTCGCCCCTCCACATCGAGCGAAATCAAATCGCCATCCTCAACCATCGCCAGCGGACCGCCGATCCAGCTCTCCGGCGAAACATGCAGGACGCAGGTGCCATAAGCCGTGCCGCTCATGCGCGCATCGGAAATCCGCACCATATCGCGCACGCCCTGCTGCAGCAGCTTCTTCGGAATGGGCAGCATTCCCCACTCGGGCATGCCCGGACCACCCAGCGGGCCCGCGTTCTGCAGCACCAGCACGGAATCCGGCGTGACATTGAGATCGTCGCAATCGATGCGGGCATCCATATCGTTGTAGTCCCTGAACACAACGGCCGGACCCGTATGCCGCAGCAGCTTCGGATCGGCGGCGGAGGTCTTGATCACCGCGCCATCCGGGGCAAGACTTCCGTACAACACCGTAGTCCCGCCGGTCGTGAAAAGCGGATTCGCGCGCGGCCGAATCACCTCGGGATCATTCACACGACCGCCGGCGAGATTCTCGCCCAGCGTCTTTCCGTTCACGGTGAGGCAATCCGGATTCAGCAGATCGCGGATCTCCGCCATCAGCCCGCGCAAACCTCCGGCGTAGAAGAAATCCTCCATCAGGAAACGGCCGGATGGACGAATATCGGCCAGTACCGGAACGCGCCGCGAGATGTCATCGAAGGAAGCCAGTTCGAGTGCGAGGCCGCAGCGTCCGGCGATCGCGATGAGATGAATGATGGCGTTGGTGGAACCACCGATCGCCATGTCCACGGTGATTGCATTGCGGAACGATTCGAGCGACAGAATATCCGACGGCTTGCGGTCGTTCCACACCATCTCTACGATCTGTTCGCCGCAATTCATCGCCATGCGAATGTGATTCGAATCGGGCGCGGGAATGGAAGAGGCTCCGGGAAGGGTCATGCCGAGCGCCTCCGCGATCGCGGTCATGGTCGAGGCGGTGCCCATTGTCATGCAGAAGCCGGGCGATCGGGCGATGCCGTTTTCGATGTCGCTCCAATCTTCCGCCGTGATATTGCCTGCGCAGCGTTCGGCCCAGAACTTCCAGGCATCGGTGCCGCTGCCGAGCGGCTTGCCGTTCCAGTTTCCCCGCAGCATGGGACCGGCGGGCAGATAGATCGCCGGAAGATCCATGCTGATTGCGCCCATGAGAAGGCCGGGCGTGGTCTTGTCGCATCCGCCCATGAGCACCGCGCCATCCACCGGCAGACTGCGCAGCGATTCCTCCGTATCCATCGCCAGCAGGTTGCGATAGAGCATGGGGCTCGGCTTCATGTACATCTCGGTGATGGAGAAGGCCGGAATCTCAACCGGAAAGCCTCCCGCCTGCCAGACGCCGCGCTTCACCGATTCGGCCCGCTCACGCAAATGCAGATGACAAGTATTGATCTCGCTCCACGTGTTGATAATGGCAATCACCGGCCGGCCGGTGAAATCTTCCTGGCGAAAGCCCCACTGCTTCAACCGCGAACGGTGCCCGAAGGCGCGCAGATTATCCGGTCCGAACCAGCGATAGCTGCGTAGTTCCTCGCCTTTTCGCTTCAAGCCGCGCGCTCCTTTTCCATAACGGATTCGAGCACATCCATGATCTCTTCGAAAATATAGCTCGACGACCGGTCGCCCGAAATCTGAAAATAGCGATCGCTCGGATAATGGTTCAGAACAGGCCGGGTCAGCTCCCGGTAAGTTCGCAGGCGTTCCCGGATCACTTCTTCCCGATCGTCTTTGCGCACGATCAGCGGAGCGCCATCGTCGTCGCAGAGGCCGTCCACTTTGGGACGCATCGAGAGGACATTGAACATCCGGCCGCATTTCGAGCACTGGCGCCGGCTCACCATCCGTCCCACCAGCACATCCGGCGGCACATCGAGATGAATCACGATCGGGGGTGTCATTCCCCGGCTGGCAATCAATTCGTCGAGATACTCGGCCTGCTCCACCGTTCGCGGATAACCATCCAGCATGAAGCCGTCGGCGCAATCCGGCCGGGCTACACGAGAACAGAGCATTTTGTTGACGAGGCTATCCGGAACGAGTCCACCGCCGGTAACGATTGCCTGAGCTTCGAGGCCCAGCGGGGTTTTGGCCTCCATCTCGGCGCGAAACAGATCCCCGGTCGAGATGCAGGGGATCTTCGGTTGCAGCCATTCCGTTATCAGCCGGCCCTGCGTACCTTTACCGCAGCCCGGCGGTCCGAAGAGAAGAATAATCAACGAAGATTGATTGTAAGCTATAGGTGATGGCACTTTCAGCGCGCAATCAGCTCCGCGGACGAGTCAAGCAGGTAGAAGTGGATGCGATCATGGCCCACGTGGTGGTGCAGGTTGGCGAAAACGAGATCGAGAGCGTGATCACCCGGCGCAGCGCCGATGAACTGCATCTCAAAGAGGGCGATTCCGTTCTGGTGGTGATGAAATCCACCGAAGTGATGATCCAGAAGTAGTCCGCCTCCCAGCCATTTGGTAGTGACGCTTCGCGTCACCATACGGCCGTTCAAGCCGCGCTACTTCGCTCCAACTGGCGCCGGCGCCGTCTTATCCCAGGCAAGCCCGTCTCCGCCCTTTCCCGCCACCGAATACAAAGCCCCGGGAGCGTTGCGGGTCTTCTGGAAATCGTCCAGCGTCTGTCCGCGCATGGCGGCGTAAATATGCAGATTCGAGACGCCCACGACGGCGCCCAGCTTCTCCAGCATGAAGAAAATCACGCCGTAGTGAATCATCCCGCGCCAATCCCGGCGGCGCACCAGATCTCGTTCCTCCACGGTCAATCCGGCGTCTTCGAACGCTCCTTCCGGCTCTGCCAAAAAGCGGCGCCGGTGCTCGGGTTCGACCAGGGCATGCAGAAACTTGTTCAGCCGGTATGCTTTGACGCTGGCGCCGAGCGTGAAGGGATAAGTGCCATCCAGTTTCTCGGCTCCCGCCAGCTGGTGGTTCATGTGAGCCTGGTAGTCGCGCGCGTTGTTCGCCTCGATGTCCGCGGGCAGGGCGATGGTTTCGTTCTCGTAGATCGCCGTCGCCAGACCCGTCATGGTAGGCAGATAGTAGCTCTGGTGAACCTTCCTGACGTTGGCGGAGAGCGCGCCGCGCATGATCAGCCACATGATGACTTCGGCGCCCTCGAGACCACCGAGGCGGGCATAATCGGCGTGAGTAAGCTCGGTCAACTTCTCCGGGTCCTTCTCGATCATTTCCAGAAACTGCATATCCCACGCGGTGTTGTTGAATCCCGCGCGCTCTCCGTGTACCTGATGCGACAATCCGCCGGTAGCCGCGATCACCACGGAAAGGTCTCCGGGGTAGCTTTCGATGGCGCGCCTCAGCGATTGCCCCAGCCGGTAACACCGCCTCGCCGACGGGATCGGAAACAGCAGCACACCGACTTGTAACGGCACAATGGCGCCGGGCCATCCCGCTGCATGCGGCCACAACATCGAGAGTGGCGAGAAACAGCCGTGATCGAGAGGCTTGTCCTGAAACCACGACATATCGAATTCATCGGCCGCCAGCGCCGCGCCGATATGCTGCGCCAGCTCCGCGTGCCCGCGTACGGGCGGCAAAGCACGTGGACCACCGCCTTCGTCGGCCACGGACCATGAGTCGCCAATCCCCAGCGCGAAGTGCGAGTAATGATCAAAGAAGAACGACGTGACGTGGTCGTTGTAGATGAAGAACAGCACGTCCGGCTTCTTCGCCGCCAGCCACTCCCGCACTGGTTCGTAGGCGTGAAAGATGGGCGACCAGGAGGGGTCGTCCTGTTTCTGCCGATCCAGGGCAAAGCCGATTGTGGGTGAGTGTGAAGTCGCTATGCCGCCGATTATTTTCGCCATTCGGGGATTCTCCGGTTCAACCCTGGCATGCAAGATTCACGCCGTTTGGTGAACCCTCGAAAAGCAGGTCTGCGGGGATGGTCTGCGTCAACCGCATGTGTTTCAAGGCGCAACAGCTGGGTGAAACTGCGCAGCGAAACGCCGGAATTGCCAAATTTTTCGCACCTGGCTTACCTCGAAACATGGCAGACGAGATGCTGAATCCCTGCCGCAAAGGAGCATCGATGTCCGACCATATACCCACACGCCTGCATCACAACGCCTACGTTACCCGCGATATGGAAGCCACGCGCCACTTCTACGAAGATCTGATCGGCATGCCTCTGGTCGCGACCTGGTGCGAGTCCGATGAATTGTTCGGCAAGGAGCGCGTTTACTGCCACTGCTTTTTCGGCCTTGCAGACGGCAGCGCACTGGCCTTCTTCCAGTTCGCCAACCCCGAGGATCAGGACCTGTTCGGGCCGCCCATGCCGCCGTCGCCATTCCATCACATCGCCGTCAACGTCGATGCGGAAACGCAGGCCCTGGTGGAGGCGCGTATGAAGAAAGCGGGCTTCCGTGAGCCAAACTTCTATGTCCTCGAACACGGCTATTGCCGCTCGATCTATGCGACCGACCCGAATGGGATGATCATCGAGATGACGGTCGACAACCCCGAAGCGGCCGTCGACGCCGAACTGCGCCGCGCCACCGCCCGCGAGGACCTCGAACGCTGGCTGGCGGGCGACCACCACTCGAACAACGTATTCCGCGCCGCTACGCACCAGCTCGCCTGACGCGGCCGTCAAAATCCCGGCCAGGGTTTGCCTTCGGCGTCGAGCCTCGGTTATATTTGCTTGCAGGCTTTGCTTCCGAAGGAGGCTCTGGAATATGGATGCGATACGGGGATTGATTGCGGGATTGGCTATGGGAATGTCCGTCGCGGCTGCATCTGCCGCGCCGGTGACTTTCAATAAAGACGTGCTGCCGATTCTCGAGAAGAATTGTCAGGGCTGTCACCGTCCGGGCGAACTGGCGCCGATGTCGCTGCTCACCTACAGCGATGCGCGCCCGTGGGCCAAGGCCATCAAACAGGCGGTGATTACAAAGAAAATGCCGCCGTGGTTCGCCGAGAAGGGCCACTTCGCCAATGACCGAAGTCTGAGCCAGGAAACTATCGACACGCTCGTAGCGTGGGCAGACAACGGAGCGCCGGAGGGCGACGCCAAAGACAAGCCGGCTCCCCTGACCTTTCAGGACGGCTGGAACATCAAACCGGACATGATCATCGAAATGCCCAAAGAGTTCCACGTCGCTGCGACCGGCACCATCAACTACCAGAACATCCGGGTCAAGGTGAATTTTCCCGAGGATATGTGGGTTGTGGCCGCGGAGATGCGCCCCGGCAACGCAAAGGTCGTGCATCACGGCCGTGTGATCGTACTGCCGCCGGGAGCCACGTGGATGTCGAAGGCGATTCCAGGCGAGGCTTACGAGGAGGGATCGGAAGGTATGGGCGGCGCCAAAGAAGGCACCGACCTGCTGGGCAAATACAATCCCGGCCTGGGGGCGCAGAGCTTTGACGTGGACGATTCGGCGAAGCTCATTCCGAAAGGCTCCGACATCGTCTTCAATCTTCATTACACTTCCATCGGCACGCCGCAAACGGATCGGTCCAAAGTGGGACTGGTCTTCGCCAAACATCCTCCCGCAAACCGGTACTGGATGTCGCCGGGCACACCCGCCGCGTTTAATCTGGTGATTCCCGCGGGAGACCGCGACGCCGAGGTTGTGAGCGAAGTCACCGTGGGCGTGGACGGCGCGAGGTTGGTCTATATCCAGCCGCACATGCACCTGCGCGGCAAGGACTACGAGATCCGAGTCACTTATCCGACCGGCGAATCCGAGACCGTTTTCAAAGGCGCCTGGAACTTCGACTGGCAGATTGGATATCAGCTGGCCCAACCTTTACTGGTACCAAAGGGGACGAAGATCCTGGCTATTGCTCATTACGACAATTCGCCGAACAACAAGTTCAATCCCGATCCATCGAAAACAATATTCTGGGGCGATCAGAACTGGGACGAGATGCAGTCCGGCTTCCTCGGTTTGGTGTTCGACGCCAAAACCGACGCCGGCAAAGTGTTCATTCCTTCGGGTCCGAGCTTACTGCCTCGTGGCACCACGGCGGGTCCCACGCTTGCAGCCGTACAAGGGCTGAAATAAATCGGCCACCCAGCTCGGGCGCGGACAGCTTTTGAAACGCCGGAACTCCTGGCAGTGACGCGGGCCGGATTTGCCAATCAATCCCCCGCCAGTCCCCCCGGCACCAGTATTCCCGGCCGGTAGCGGCTCGGATGCCGGCGGCTGAATCGTATCCGCATCCTGTCCAGCATCAGATAAATAACCGGCGTAGTGAACAGCGTCAGCATCTGGCTCACAATCAACCCGCCGACAATCGCAATGCCCAACGGACGGCGCAGTTCCGCGCCCGCACCCGTTCCCAACGCCAATGGCAACCCGCCCAGCAGCGCGGCCATAGTGGTCATCATGATCGGCCGGAAACGCAAAAGGCAGGCGCGAAAGATCGCATCCCGCGGACTCAGTCCTTCGTTGCGCTCGGCCGCCAGGGCAAAATCGATCATCATGATCGCGTTCTTCTTTACGATCCCGATCAGCAGAATAATGCCGATCAAGGCGATAATCGTCAACTCGGTCCGGAAGAGAACCAGCGCGATCAACGCACCCAACCCGGCCGAAGGCAGCGTCGAGATGATGGTCAGCGGATGCACCAGGCTCTCGTAGAGAATTCCCAGAACGATATACACGGCGAGCAGCGCCGTCAGAATCAGAATCGGCTGGGTCGACAGAGAATCCTGGAACGCGCGCGCCGTGCCCGCGAAATTCCCGGTGATGCTTCTCGGCATTCCCATCTCCTCCTCGGCCTGCCCGATCGCGCGAACGGCGTCGCTCAACGAATAGCCCTCGACAAGATTGAAGGAAATCGTAGCCGACGGAAACTGGCCCTGATGCGGAATGGCGAGCGGCGTCGTACCCTGCGAGAAATGAGCGAAGGCCGACAGCGGGACTGAGAGCCCTCTGGGCGACTGGATGTAGACCTTGCTGAGAAAATCCGGGCTCTCCCACCATTGCTGCTCGAGCGCCAGCACCACGTGATACTGGTTGATCGATTTGTACATCGTCGATACCTGGCGCTGCCCGAACGCATCATAAAGCGCGCTGTCCACTGCCTGCGCCGTCAGACCGAGGCGGGAGGCCGTATCGCGATCCACGATCACATTCGACGACAATCCCGAATTCTGCTGGTCCGAACTGACATCCGCGATCTCATGCAGCTTCGATAGAGCCTCCAGAACTTTCGGACCCCAGGTGGCCAGTGCGTCGAGGTCCTGGCTTTGAATCGTGTACTGGTATTGGGCATTCGACTGGCGTCCGCCGATGCGCACGTCCTGATTGGCCTGAAGATACAGCGTCGCCCCGGGCATGCCTTCGGTCTTTTTGCGCAGCCGGGCAATCACGTCGTCGGCTGTCGCTTTTCGCACTCCGATTGGCTTCAACTGCATCCAGATCTGCGCCTGATTCCCGCCGGCGCCGCCGCCGCTGGTGCCGGCGACCATATCGACCGTCTCCACGTCCGCATCCGCGCGGCACTGCTGTTCAAACCATTTCGCCTTCTCCACCAGCGACTGATAGGAGATGTGCTGCTCGCCCAGAATAACCCCCTGCAACCGGCCGGTGTCCTGTTGCGGAAAAAATCCCTTGGGGATTTTGATATACAGATAAACGCTGACTCCGATCGTGAGCGACATCACCACCAGCATCGCGACGGAATGGTCCAGCACGGTCCGCAGCGCCGCGGAATAAGTGGAGATCACCCATTCGAAAAAGCGCTCCGTCGTGCGATAAAACCACCCGTGTCCATGCTCCTGTTTCAACAGCCGCGAGCACATCATCGGCGTCGCGGTGAGCGACACCAGCATCGAGACGAAGATGGCCACCGACAGCACTACCGCGAACTCGCGGAACAGCCGGCCCACAATGCCGTTCATCATCAGAATCGGGATGAATACGGCGACCAGGGAAACGCTGATCGAGAGCACCGTGAATCCGATCTCGCTCGCGCCCTTGAGCGCAGCATCCATCGGTTTCATGCCCAGTTCGATATGCCGCGTGATGTTTTCAATCACGACAATGGCGTCGTCCACCACGAAGCCGGTGGCGATGGTGAGCCCCATCAGAGACAGGTTGTCCAGGTTGTAGCCAAGCAGGTACATGGCGCCGAAAGTGCCGATGAGCGACACCGGCACCACGACGCTGGGAATGAACGTCGCTCTCCAGTTGCGCAGAAACAGGAAGACGACGGCGATCACGAGCAGGATCGAAATCCCCATGTTCCGCTGGGCGTCCACGACCGACGCGCGAATCGTGGTGGTGCGGTCGTTGTCCACTTCAAGACGAACCGAGGTTGGCAAAGAGGCCCGGAACTGAGGCAGCAGAGCCTTGATGCGCTCGACCGTGTCGATGATATTGGCGTTCGGCTGCCGCACCACCTGAATCATCACGGCCGGTCTGCCTCTCGCCAGGCCCATGTTGCGGATATCTTCGTTGCCATCGACTACGCGTCCCAGGTCCGACAAGCGGATCGGCGCGTTATCCCGGTAAACCACCACCAGGTTTTTGTAATCCTTCGCCTCAAAGAGCTGATCGGTGGCCAGGATCGGCATACTCACGCGGGCGTTGTCGAACTCGCCTTTGGGGCTGAGCGCGTTCGCACCCGCCAGAAACGTCCCTATCTGATCCAGCCCGATGTTGTAATTGGAGACCGGCTGCGGATTCACTTCCACGCGCACGGCCGGCAGCGAACTTCCGCCCACGAAGACCTGGCCGACGCCCTGCACCTGCGACAGCTTCTGCGCAAATATCGAGGACGCGATGTCGTACAACTGAGGCCGCGGCACCACGTCGGAGCTCATCGAAATGAGCATGATCGGCGCGTCGGCCGGATTGATCTTGCGGTAGGTCGGTTTCTGCGGAAGGTTGGACGGCAGATAGCCGGCGGCGGCGTTAATGGCCGCCTGGGTGTCCCGCGCCGCCGCATTGATGTCGCGGCTGAGATCGAACTGCAGCACAACCTGCGCGGTGCCGATGGAACTGCTTGAGGTCATTTCCGTCACGCCCGCAATGCGCGTGAACTGCTTCTCCAGCGGAGTCGCGACGGATACGGCCATGATTTCGGGGCTCGCGCCGGGCAAAGAAGCCTGCACCCGAATGGTCGGAAAATCGATCTGCGGCAGCGGCGATACCGGAAGCTGGGTATACGAAATAGCGCCCGCCAGCGTCACGGCGATAGTCAAAAGTGTGGTCGCGACCGGCCGGGCAATAAACGGAGATGAAATGCTCATGGAACATCGCTAAATACGTAAGGCGAAATTCCCCCCTGAGCCGAGGTACATCCTTGCTTATCTTTTATTGATTTCGCTGTGTGCCCAAAGTACGAAACCGCACCTAGACTAGACTAGATCCCGGACTTCTGGAACATAAGCTCGCGGGAGAAGAACGGCAGCACTTTGGTTTCGAAGTTCATCGGCACCTGGCCGTTATGATCGCCCTCGAATGTTTCGAAATGGTGAGAAACTCCGGCGTCGGTCAGCGCCTCGTCCATATCGCGATTGGTCTGAAGCAGCCCATCCTGGAGCCCCACGTTCATCTCAATGGCTTTCATTTTTTTGAGGGCCGGCGCATATTCCTGCAGCATCACCATGAGCGAATTGGCCATCCATTTCGCCGCGATCACCGGCCGCGGTTTGCCGTCCTTTACCGGAAGATCGATAAAGAGGGGCGGATTCGCAGGATTCGACGACCATGCAGCCGCCCGCGCCAGCGGCGACTTCTGATTGAACGAGAGCTTCAGGGCCTCTTCCTTTGTCTTGATCGCCTCTAGCTGAGTCATGCCGGGCGTGACCTCGGCGGTATCGAGCATGCAGCACGCCGACATGGCGAAAAGGCTGGAGAACACCTCCGGATGCTTCATCCCGATCCGGAAGGTCCCATAGCCTCCCATCGAATGCCCGGCCAGGCCGCGGCTCATGCGATTCGGAATGGTGCGGTAATGGCTGTCGACGTAGTTCACCAGTTCCACGGCAATGAACGTCTCCCAGTCGCCGGTCGTCTTCGAGTTTGAATAAAAGCTGCCATTATGCAAAGAGAAGGCGTCCGGAGAGACGAGAATCATCTCCTTCGTGGTGCCCGCGGCGATTCCCTTCTCCAGCCCCGCAACATTGGCGAACCCGACCCATTGCTGTGCGTGGAGCCCGTATCCATGCAACGTGTACACCACGGGGTAGCGGCGTGCCGTCTCTTTCGAGTAACTCGGCGGGAGGTAAACGAAGACATCGCGATCGGCGGAATCGCCTTCGAGATTGCCTTCGAGGGACCTGCCGTGCACCGTGATGCGTTCGAGCTTGCCCTTCAGGCTATTCTGAAGTTCGGCAAGAGGCTGGATGAGATTGTTGTTACCCTTTGGCTGAGGTCTCGCCTTGTCCTGCGAAAACAGGAGAGCCGCCGAAATCGCGACCAGAACGCAGCATCGGAAATAGATCACGGGCCTCATTCTACAGGATGCCGGAGGCGATCGGAAATGGCAGTGCAACTGCTCGCCAATCCACTCCCCGGAGAAGCATCATTCATGACCAATCAATTCATATCCGCTAATGAAGAAGCAATCATCGATGGCAAATTCAAATTGGGCGCGATCGTCAACCGTTCGATCGCGGGCACGATCTATCAGACACAGTACGAGCAGGACGCCGGATCATCGGTTCCGGCGGTGATAAAAATTCTCGATCTCGATCCTGAGCGTACAAAATCAACACTGAGGCGGTGGCTGAACGCCCTCGATCTCGTTCATCCCAGCCTGCTGCGATTGTTCGTAGCGGGAGTTTCCGAAATGGAGGGGGCGCCCGTCGTTTATCTCGTGATGGAGCGCGCCGACGAAAGTCTCGCCGCAGTGCTTACGGAGAGAACGCTTTCAGAAGATGAAGTGCGCGAGATGCTTGAACCCACCGTAGCGGCGCTGCGCTATCTGCATAAGAACGGTTACGCTCACGGCGCGCTGCGGCCCTCCAAAGTCCTGGCTGTCCGCGACCAGTTGAAACTGGCTACCGACTGCGTAATTCAAGTGACGAATGGAGACGAGCCCGCGGCTGATATGCGAGCAGAGGATCCGCGAGCAGACGATCCGCGAGCAGAAGATATGCGGGCGCTTGGAGCGCTGATTTTGCAGAGTCTCACGCAGAAGCTTCCCGGCGAAGTGCAACCCGAAGTTTACGATTCGCTGCCGGGTCCGTTCGCCGCAATCGTGCGGCATTGTCTCGAACCGAATCCGGCGATGAGATGGACATCCGATCAGGTGGCCGCGCACCTGAGGGCGGACGGGGCGGTGCCTCATTTCGAAGAGGCGCGAATCGAGCCGGCAGCGGCGGAAGCTCCCGATATCGAGCCCTCGCGCGGAATGCCGAAGTGGATTGTCGCTGGTCTTTCCGCGCTTGTACTCGTGGTGCTGCTCGCCGCCGTGCTACGAAAAAAGGAACCAGTCACGGCTCCTGTAGCGCCCGCGCCGGCGGTGGTTATGCATGAAGCTCCATCCGCAAATCAGCCATTACCCGCGCGCGTTCCACCCGCTCACATACAACACGTCGCGGGAAGGCGTCAAAACGGCTGGTCCGTGATCGTGGCGGCATACAGCTCGCGCGAAGCGGCGGCCAAGCGCATGCGTTCGCTGGCAGCGAAATTCCCGGGCTTCCACGCCAGCCTGATCGAGCACCCATCCGAGAGAGCGCACTACCTGATCGTACTCGGCGAGAATCTTTCCGAGGACGCAGCCGAATCGCTCCGGCAAAGAGCGGTGAAAGCCGGACTGCCGCGGGACACCTATATCAAGAAGCTGACGTAGTGGCTTCGGGCTTCATACGCTCGGCGCCGATGCAGAGGACTTTGGATCAGACCAGTCGCTGGGCGGCCGCGCGTCGAGGCGCTCCACGAGATCGTCCAGACTCTGCGGTGCGGGCACATATGGATAGCCGCGGAATCGATTCTGAATCGTTGGGGATGGGCTGAGTCGCCCAAAAAGCGCGATCCTTGTGGCTGTGCCCAGGTTTGCCCACTCCGAGCCAAACTGATCCACGCTTGTCCGCTCGTCGACTTCAATCAAAAGGTATTTTCCGTCGGGTTTGGTGTCGGGCGTCCTGATCCGGCACCCGATATTCTCGGATGGCAGCCACACATCCGTGAGACTCGGCTGCAGTGGCTGCAGCTCGACGGTGGCCTTTTGATATCCGCGTTGCCGGATCGATCGCGCGAGTGCGCGGGGCAGATCGTCTTCAAGGGGCACCTTTCCCAATTCCTGCTCCGCCTCTCTGCGAAGTCCCAGGCGCTCCAGACTCACGAGTCTTTGCCATCCACCCTGTTGCGAGAAAGCCGCCGTCCAGTCCGCGATCGTCATCTTCAACGGGTTAATGGTGCGAAGACCAAATGGCAGCGAGCCCACAGCGAGGCTCAGGAAAGGCCAGATCGAGTCGATCTTCGGGCGGCGGCCCGTGTAGAACTGCACAAACCACTTTTCATAAAAATTGGCCGCCTGCTGAGCCACATCCGATGGGCTCACGGGAGGGCGCGCGCGCAAAGTGGTCGCCGCGGTCTCAATCGCGTTCAGCATGGCCCCATACTTCGCCTCAGGCTGGAGATCGTTCAGATTCAATGGAGAACCCGTAACCGCATCCGTAGCGATCTCATCAAGCTGTATCAACATCTGATCGCGCCCCGGAGCCTCTGCCAGCACCTCCGCGAGGACCTCGAGCCAGTGCCTTTCAGGCTGCGCCGGCGTTGATTTTCGGTCATGCACTGCCATCGTCACCGCGATCGCCACAGCCGACCAGATGCGCTGGAGAGCTGATAAGAGATTGGAGCGATACTCGACGAAAGCCTTCCCGTACTCTTCGATTTTCGTAGGCGGAATCGACGCCGGATTGCGCAAAGCATCGGCGGCTTCTCTCAAATAGGACCATGTCGGGGGCACAGGTATCAGGCGCATGCGCTCCCAAAGCTCGATATCGATCGCCGTGCCTTGGCGCGTTAACTGCGCCTGCGAGGTGGTTTCAAAATCGTCGATGAGAGAGGTAACGGATTCCGGGATCCCGGATGGCGCGAGTTGAGTCACGGCCTGCGGTCCGAAGGCCTCAAGCCGAACGGCTCCCCCGATCTCTGCGATCCTCGGCACGACAGGATATCCGTATTTATCGAACTGCCAGGTGTATTGGCCGTCTTCCTCGGCCGCCGCCAGCAGCGGCGCGGACCTGGACGGGCTCGCGGGCGGTTGCGCGGTCGAAGCCGATTGATCCGCCGCCGTTGGGGCCGCCGAATCGATGGGAGGCGGCGGCTTCGGGCCCGCCGCCGCTTCGATCACTCCCAGCGCCGCCTGCGGAAAGACCCTCGTTTGCGGCAGATATTTGGCCATCGCCAGCGCCTGCATCCGGTCGAGCAACACACGGGGCTCACACAGGAATCCCACCAGTTGCAGCAGCGCGTCGTACAGAATATCGAGATCCTCCTCGCCCAGCAGTTTGCCATTGTCCTTGCCCATCCGGTCGGCGAGATGTTCCTTCAGAGAGTCGCGCGAAGCGTCGAGCATTTGCGGCAATTTTCTCGTCCGGATCGGAAAATAAAGTGCATCGTAAAGCAACTGCGCGTGATTCGGATCCTCGGCGAAATCGAGCAGTTTCTCGCCCGCCAGAACGCATTCGACCGCGACCTGGTAATACACCTCATTGCGGTACTGCTGAACATTGAAAAGCGCGCGGGGCGGAAAGCGGAATTCGTTCTGAGCATTAGTGGAGCGGGAGATCTCCCGCCGCAGGTCGAACGGATGCATGTAAGACCTGCGCAGAAGAACATATCGCAGAACTTCCAGGTCGCGAGCGGCATCATCCTGATTCTCGTCCGGGCCAATTGTGCCGATTGTCGTTACTTTCTTCAGAAACTCGTGCGCGGCCTCCGGCGCATATTGCACGAAAAGGCGATCGCCAAACAGAGTTGCCTCCTTCGGAAAGGCAGACGTCGAGACCGTGGCCTCCAGCCGTTCATAATACTCGCGGTCGACCAGAAAGCAGAAGAAGGCGCGTTCGGTAACAAACTGTTTCAGAAAACCCATCAGGTCTTCCATGCGCGCGCTGATGTCCTGTACTTTATCCAGTTCGTCGACGACAAAAATGGGGGGCAGACCCACATCGCAGAAACGCTCCACCAGAACGGGCAAGAGCCGGCGCAGCGCCATGCGATTCCGCTCGGGCACGAAAGTCACTTTGCTGCTCTGTTTCGATTCGCGTTGGATAGTGCGGGTAAACTTCACCACCACCGCTGCGGCAAGACCCGCGGTAAACGAGGCGAAGAGTTTACCGAGCGGGTCGGAGCCGGCCGGCAAAGCCGCCCAAACCAGCCCCCCTGTAAGCAGTCCGGCGACCGGTGAAATCAGGTTGTCGGCCGCCACGCTCCAACTGACTGCATTCTTTCCACTGGTCTCCCGTTTCTGATCTTCGTCGAGTTTCCCCGAGATGATGCGATACGCCTGCGAACTGGCGGCCAGCAGCGCCAGTTCCTGGGAACCGGTTACGGATTTCGACGTATCCAGAACGCCATTGTCGAATGCGCCCACGCGCTCATAGAGCAAACGGATTCTGCCCAGATCCGTCGAACCGTCGAGTTCCATGGCGAATTGTTCCGCGAGTTCGCTGAACTCCGCATATCGCGATTCGCCGGATGGGCCCGGAGTATTGCGGCGCAATCGAAAGGATTCCACAAATTCTTTGGCCGCCGCCCGGTAAAGGCTGAAAGTAAGCCGTTCGACGAAGCTCTGCAGATCCGCTCCCGAAGGCTGCCTGACCGGGCCGTCCGTACCGTTCGGGTCCGAATTCTTCGAGTCGGCTTCGGTCGCTTCCGCGTTGCCGTTTGCCGGCTTATCCCCGGCCCCGATCCCGCCACCCGCGTTATTTGCGGCAATGGGTGCTTCCGCTTCCGCGGCCTGGGTGTCTCCGGCTTTGCGCAAAGGCTCTTTCTCGGGAGGGGCCAGCAGATCCGGCCCGTGGAGATCGACAAACAGCGGCCTGCCCTCGTAGAGGGAGGTAGATCCCCTGACGTTTTCAATCGCCTTCCGCACTAGCGTCGTCTTGCCCACGCCGCGATGTCCTGCGATCAGGATGGATCGCCCGGCGAGTGCCCGCCTGCCATAGCGCTCGATTTCCTTGGTCAACCGCTGCAGCGCGTCGCTTTCGATCACGTGACTGACCGACGTGGCTGTCGCGTTCAGCGGATCCGCCGGGGGCTCGAAACGGAGGGGCATTTCTTACTTACCAGTCTTCTTGCCGTCCGGCTGCGGAGCGGACAATTTCTTTACACCACCGTCGTCGGTCGCGGCTTCCGGCGGTTTCGCCTCGTCCGCTTTTTGCTCGGTATTCTTCTTGTCCGCATTCTTCTGCCCCTGGTCTTTGGCCCCGATGTCTGTTTTTTGTCCCTGCGAAGCCTTATTCTCCTCGCCCTTATTCTCCTCGCTTTTCTTGTCTTCGCTTTTGTTGTCTTCGCCCTTGTTCCCCACCGCTGGATTAAGGGAAACCACCGCCAGGCTCAGGCATCCCAGCAGAAAACTGATCAGCACCAGGTAAATGATGGCGTTCGATACGCGCCAGCCGGACAGGCCGCCGCCGAGGCCGCCCCAGTTGGCTTCAATCCAGACACCGGGCTTCGGATTCGTCTCCGAACGAACCATTTCCTTGAGAAACAAGGCGAACAGGCGCACGATCAGCACGACCAGAAAACTTCCGAGCGCTATGACCGCGATCCAGCGAAGGACGCTCGAAATCAGGACATCCGTCATCTGGTGATTGCATCAGAATCGGGATCGGAGCGCAATCAAGAAGGATCGCGGGCGTCCGAATTGATCAGGCGGAGCGTCGGAATGGCCAATCGATCGCGCGCACAAACCAGCCGATCGACCGCGTGACTTTCGCCTGGGCGCGCGAGACGAGCTTCATGGTATCGGGATTGTCACCCGGCGCTTCGAATCGCATTCGCGTCGAGCCTTTCCTTCCACCGCGTTCGAAGCCCTCCGCGAGCAAGCGCAGGTTAGCCCAGGCCCGCTGCTGGTATTCCTTCTTCACGGCGCGCGCCACGATCGTACAAACGCCGGCGCCATCGTTGGCTTCGAGAAGCAGCATTCCGACCGGCTCTCCGCTCACCGTCAGCACCGGAGATTCGGCGAACCGCGGGTCCTCGATCAGAGGCGCCGCCGCGCCCGGAGGCAGGTTCAGTTCCGGGACCACGAGGCCGGTATAGAGCCGCGCGAGCGGTTCACGCGCAACATCGGTGAGCCTGGCCATCACTGCATTGTCATCGCCATGCTTGCGGGCCCCTGCCGCGAGCAGACGTTGCAAATGACTATACAGCGGCTCTTTTGACGCCTCCACGGTCCAGAGGCGCCTGCGCAGTGCGAACCCGTTGGCGATCAGGAACGGTTCCCCATCGGGCATCGCCATCGCATCCGCGCGCGCATGAATCTCCCGCGCCCCTTCCTCAGCGCCCACCCGCGTCACGGCTTCGAGCAGGGCCGTGCCGATCCCCTGGCGTCGGGAGTTTCTGAGAACGCGCACTCGCAGATGAACGATAAATCGCTCCGTCCGCTGAAATGCGGCGCAGCCCAGCGCTGCGCCCGTGGATTTGTCGATTGCGAGCAACGCGCCCGCCGGCACTGCACCCGCGAAAGCTTCCGGAAGCAACGCACGGCATGCCGCCCACTCCGCGCCGATCGGTGCGCGCACCGAAATTGTCAGCTGAACCGCGGCATCAGCCGGCGTCGGCATACTCGGGCCGCTTCACGCGCAAGGCTCGGCGTGGTCTCCGAATTGCGCTCAGCCATTTCTGCGCCGCATGGGCACCGGGCCGCAGTGTCAGGCAAGTCTCGAAAGCCTGCACCGCGCGTTTCCTGCGCCCGGTTTTGGCCAGCGCGATACCGAGAGCAAGATGCGCCTCCGGCAGATCGAACCTCAGGGCCAGCGCGTCCGCCGCAGCCTCAGCCGCTGCTTCGAATTTCTTCTGCCTCAACAGCGCCTGCGCCAGTCCCAGGTGTGCCTTCGCCGAATCCGGATCCCACTCGATCAGCCCGCGAAAAACCCTCTCGGCATCCTCCCACCTCTTGAGCGCCAGGTACACCTGTCCGATGATCTGCCGAATTTGCTGCGCGGGTTTTTCCGACTGCTCCGCCTCCAGCAAAGTCGCCAATCCCTGTTCCATGCGGCCTTCGGCGAAATCCAGATTGGCCTCGAGCACGCGCGCCGCCGGGCGGTCGCCGCCCTGCGTTCGAAGCGCGCTCACGACGCGCCGGAAGTCCTCCATGCGGCCGGTCTCGTAGTAGCACTGGCCAAGGTAAAGCTGATAGGTGATTTCCTCCGGATACAAGGCCACTGCTTCTTCGATCAAAGGAAGGGCATCGACCGGACGCTTCTGTCCCAGATAAACCCGCGCCAGGCTGAAGGCCTGATGCACGCGCACCTGCCGCCGCCGGTCTTCCACCTGGGGCGCCAGCGGTTCCAGGTACCCGAGCGCCACCATTTGCTGCATCACGACATTGGAATCCCACACAGCTGGTTCTTGCGGATGCATCCCGCAATCTCCCGCAACCTCTTCCCAACTCGGGATGCGATCGATCGCAAGCGGATTTTCAAAAGCTTCCTGCAGCACCCGCCCCTGCATATCGGCTCCAGCCGGCAGGCCGAACAAGGCCAGGACGGTGGGCGCCACGTCGAGCAGTGTCGCTCCGTAGAACAGTTCGTCCTTCCGGATACCCGGGCCCGAGATGCACACCATGCCGTGTTGCCTGTGCCACTGCATCGGCGCTTCGTGTTTCACCGTGGCCGTGGCCACCCCGCGCAAATGATCGCTGTGAAATCCGTGATCGGAGACCACGATCACCGCTGTCTCCGGCCCGGCGAGTTGCACCAGCCGGCCGAGCATCATGTCCTGGAAACAATAAGCACCCTTCACCACGTGCTGGTAAAAGTCGAACTGTTTCTCGTTGATCCCTTCAAGGCGTGGCGGATGAAAGGGCATGAACCCATGCGCGACGTGATCCAGCGTGTCGAAGAAAACCGCCAGAAAATCCCAGGGCTCGCGTTCCATCAACGCCGTGAGAGCTCCCTGGATCGAGATGTTCTCCGCCAGGATTTTGGCCAGAGCCATGGGACGCCGATCAGTCTTCTGATCGATTTCCGGGAGCTTCGGAATGAACGCCAACAGATCGTCGCCGGTCAAATCGCACGGGTGGACGCGAAATTCCGCCAGTTCGCCTCCGAGCGCAGCCGGATGAACCGCCCCGGCAGGCACCGGCCACGGCGCGCCGTGCGGCGCGGTAGGGTGACAGAAGGCGCTTGACACCACCACCCCGTTCACCGGCTCGGCCGGATGGCTGGCGAACCAGTTGACCACCACCGAGCGCAATCCCGACTGGCTCAGGATGTTCCAAAGGGCTTTGACCTTCCGGCTGGTCGAGGTTATCGGACGAACGTCCCCGGTAACCGGATCGGGCTCGGCGAAACCGTGGATGCCGTGCAGATCCGCCGTCTTGCCGGTGGCGATCGACGTCCACAGGAGCGGTGACATGCAGGGATCGAGTGAGGCGATATTACCCATCGATCCGCTTTCCACAAGCTTGCGCAGATTGGGCATCAACCCCGCGTCAAGTAACGGGTGAATGACCTTCCAGTCGGCCGCGTCCCATCCGACCAGCGCGACCCTCTTCGCGAGACGTTCCAATTCCAGTGAACCTGGTGCTCTTTCTACGGCTGGCGGGCGGCCGCGCGCCGCCGCCGGAGCAAGGCCAGCGCCGCTGCGCCCCCGATCGCGAACAGCGCGAGCGAAGCAGGCTCGGGAGTCGCCGAAGACCCCGTCTCGCCGGCATCAATCAGTTGGTCTGGGGTTTCGTCATACGCGTAGCTGATCAGCGTGCCCATTGGATTGCCCTGCGTGCCATCCACATCCACGCTGACCTCCGCCCAACCGGCATACATCTGCCCAGCTGTGGTGAATTCGAACCCGAGATAAGCCGGCGAGTGGTTCGTCGGCCAATTGCCGCCTTTGAAACCCACGCCCCCTTCACCGCCGTACTTCAGCAGCAATCCGTCCGTGCCCGTGGCGCTCACAACGGAAATGTAGCTGCCGGAGGTCAAAGCCAAGGGGGAGCTGCCGGATTCAATAAAGAATACCGAGGTTCCGCCGGCGGTGATACTCTGCCCGTAGGTGCCATTCACTGGCGCGTTGTATCCCGCCGTAAAAGTGAGAGCGGTTCCGGGCAGATCGACCGTGGCCGGCATGCCCAGCATGATCGTATCGTCGACGATTCCGCTGTATTGGATCTGTCCCTGGGCGACCAAAGGCGCGGCCAGCACGGCCCCCCCCGCAAGCGCGTAGCGGGCAAGTTTCTTCTCAAGCCCTTTGTTTGTCGAAGTGACGTTTCTGGTTCTGGACCGCCTGGACAATTTTCCTCCGTTTACAATCCGTGATTATCCCTACACTAGTGTAGTTCTTTAGATTATCCGCAGACAAGGAAATTCCTGCGGATCGCGGGCCATTACTGCCTTTTCCACCCGAGCTCCGAGCTCAGGCGCGCCTCTTGCCCTGCCTCGTCATTGCGTCCTGTTGCCTGCAGGATCTGCGCGAGCAGCAGATGCGGCTTATACCAGTTCGGAGCCATCCCGATGGTCGCCCGCGCTTTTGCTTCCGCCCCCGCCACGTCCCCGGCCGCGACCGCCAATATCGCCGATTGATACGCCGCGCTGAAACGCTCTTCGCCCTGCTTTTCCGCCAGCGTGGAGGCGTCTCTGGCTTTGCTCCACGCGGTCGCGCTGAGGGGCGATTTCCTCAGGGCTCGCGCCAGCGTCGCCATCTCGCGCGAACTCCAGAGCTCATATCCGGGCATGCCGAAGGAGTACGCGCTCGCGGCGGACCATGCTGCATTCGCAGCCGCGAAATCCTTCGCATCGACCGCGTCCTGCAGTTTCGAGTACTGCGCGTCCGACACCGCCAGGAGCGCGCCCACGACAATAAACACTCCACCCGTCAGACTGGCCGGAACCAGCCACAGAATCAAGGGCTCACCTTGCGGCTGCCGCGGCCTGCCCGAAACGGATAATGCGGCCGCGACCCCGGCAATCGCCCACAGATACATCGACGTAACCAGCGAAAACGATGCGAAAAACGACCCGATCAGCATGCCCGCCATGGCCGCCTGCAGACCCCGATCCGCGCCGCTTCTCCAGCCCATTGCGAACAACCCCGCCAGTATCAGTGCACCCGGAATGCCCTGCGCGAATGCCGCATCAAGGAAAGCGTTGTGTGGCGTCTCGTGATAAAAATCCGGATAGGCTCGCGAAAGCGCGGCTGATTCAATCCGGCGGAACTCCACGGCAAAAGTCTCCGGACCGCTTCCGAGCAGCGGACGCTCGCCAATCAGTGTCAAACTATCGCGCCACACACCCACGCGCGGACCGCCGGGATCTTCGCGCCACTGCTGCAACCGGTGCCGGAAGTTGTCACCCAGCGGAGAAATGACAAATGCCGTGGTAATCGCCAGGATTGCGGCAGACCCGATCAGCAATTGGCGCAGCCCGACCGAACGCAACTGCACGCCCAGAACGATCCCGCCAACAGCCAGCGCCAGCAGCGATGCCCGGGTTCCCGAAAGAATAATGGCCAGCGCACCCAGTACCGCAACGGCGGCGCCGATTCGCTTCCAGATTCTCGCCGTCTCGCTGAACGCCGAGGCCGCCGCGATCAGCACTATGGGCACGAGGTATGCCGAGTAGTAAATGGCATGACCCATCGTTGCCGGAGGCCGTACGATCCCGCCGAGATAGTCGATTGCGTACCATTCGCGCGGGAGAAAAGGATCCACTCCAAAATATTGCAAAGTCCCGTAAAGCGCAGCCACGCCGCCGCAGATAATTACGGCGCGGAACAAACTTCGCGTCCATTCCGGCCGCACCGCCGCGGTGGAGGCGATCGCCATGACAATCACCAGAGTCGCAACCTGTTCGACCGCTCCGAAGCGCCGCCAGACGGTGCCCGCGAACGACAACATCGGCTGCGTGGAAAACGCCGTCGAAAGCGCCAGCGAGATAGCCTCCGCCACAACGAGACAAAGGAAAATCCGTCCCTCTGTGCCGCGCCACAAAACACTCAGTCCACCCGCCCATTTGGGCAGCAGAAACAGAAGCAGCGCACCGCCCGCCAGAATCATCACGACCTTCGGAATCACATCATGGCTGAGCAGCACCTCCGTCAGCAATCCCAGTGGCGTTACCGCGAGCAGCACGGTAAGAATCGCGCCGACAGCCTTCGACTGCGGGACGATCACCGAAGCCGCAGCCGCGACTGGCTGCGGCTTCTCGCGCGCGACGCGACGCTGTTGCCGCGCTGCCCGGGCGGAACTCACAAGGGCGGTTCCATCGGCAGCGCCAGCGGCGGTTCGCGCAGGAAACTGAGCCGGCTCATCTGTTCCACCGCGTCCCGTACCGCCTGCTCCGAGGAAGGTTCCACCGTGATCA
Source organism: Terriglobia bacterium (assembly GCA_963788485.1). Classification (GTDB taxonomy): domain Bacteria; phylum Acidobacteriota; class Terriglobia; order Bryobacterales; family Bryobacteraceae; genus BOG-234. Next base: position 15,575 of record CAWBIS010000221.1, on the reverse strand, counting down.
CGAACGGCAGATCGTGTTTCGTGTCGGACGGCAATTGGAGCACCGCTTCCAGACTGATCTGCTTCGAAGCCAGGATGCCCGCCAGTTCGGCGATAATCCCCGGCCGGTCGTCCACGCGAAAACGCAAATAATAAGGCCGCCTCTGCAGTGTGATTGAAACCGGTTCATACTCGCCCAGGCGCTCATGCGCGAAGGGCGATACCCTTTCCGGACTCCCGCCGCGAATCTCGCGCGCCACGCGCATCAGATCGCTGACCACCGCCACGCCGGTCGGATTGGACCCCGCGCCGCGCCCGTAATAGAAAGTGTCCGCGCCAAACTGGCCTTTCACCCATACTGCGTTATACGCGCCCTGCACACTGGCCAGAATCGTCGATTGCCGAATCAGTGCCGGCCGCACCGAAAGGATCAACCCGCGCTCCGTCTGCGACGCCCCGCACACCAGCCGGATGGTATGCCCCAGCTGATGCGCATAATCGAAATCCTGCGCCGTGATGCGCCGGATGCCCTCGACGAAAATGTCGCTCGGCGTAATTCGTTCGCCGAAGGCGAGCGCAGCCAGGATAGCCAGTTTCGAACGCGCATCGTAGCCGTCGACATCCGCGCTGGGGTCGGCCTCCGCATATCCGAGCGCCTGAGCTTCGGCCAGAATCGTGTCGAACGATTCGCCGCGTTTTTCCATCTCGGTGAGGATGTAGTTGCTGGTGCCGTTCAGAATCCCGGCGATGTCGACGACGCGGTCGCCCGAAATCCCCTCGCGCAGCACTGCGTGAATCGGGATACCGCCGCAGACGCTCGCTTCCATGGCGAGGTTGATTTTGGCTCGGATGGCCCGATCCCAGATTTCAGCGCCGCAAAGCGCCATCAGTTCCTTGTTGGCAGTCACGATGGACTTGCCATTGGCGGTCGCGCCGTCGATGATCTCCTTCGCCACGCCCGTGCCGCCGACCAGCTCGGCCACGATATCGACCTTCGGGTTCGCCACTACTTCGCGCCAATCCGCCGTGCGCACCGCGTCTTCGAGACCTTCGGGTAACGACTTCTCCGCGATGGATCGGCTGCACACCGCCGCTACGCGCAAGCGAAATCCCAGTTTCAAAGCGATCTGATCGGCATTGGCAGCCAGTATGGAAAGTGTGCCCGAGCCCACATTGCCGAGCCCGATCACGCCGACGTGAACATCCTTCATGGTTACTCCGGTATCATAGCGAAATGAGGGATTCAAACGTACAATCCCGCTTCCGGCGCAGGTTGATGCTGCTTGTTCCGGCCGCCGTGACAACATCGTTTCTGGCTGCTCAGAACAGCGGCGGCCACGTTGCCCCCTTCGACACCGGCGGCGACGACAGCAACGATGTACGCCTGCCCAACGGAAAAAGGCAGGTGGATGAAATCCTCAAGGACGATTACGACAAGAACCTGAAGGATGCGCGCGACCTGACCGAACTGGCGCGATCGCTCGAAGAGGATCTGGAAAAAGCCGACGCATTCGTTTTTTCCCTGACGTCCCTGAAGAAACTGGACGACATGGAGAAGCTCACCAAACGTATCCGCGGCCGCATGAGGCGGGTGTAGGGCAGGTTGCTGACCTGCGGCTGACCCGGAAGGTTTTCGCGCTTTTGCTGCTGACCGTTGTTTTCGGGGCCTGCAGCCGCGAACCGCGCGTCCGCGTCGGGTCCAAAAACTTCACCGAGCAGCTTCTCCTCGGTGAAATCGTCGCCCGGCATCTGGAAAATCGTCTGCACGGGCACGTCAGCCGCAAGCTGGATCTGGGCGGAACGCTTCTCGCGCAGCAGGCGATCGTCACCGGCGACATCGATGTGTACCCCGAATACACCGGCACGGCGCTCACCGCTGTACTCAAACGAAAACCGTTGAAAGACCCTGCCCAGGTGCTGGCCGAAGTACGCGCAGGCTACGCGCAATGGCATCTCGAATGGCTCGATCCTCTTGGCTTCGAAAACACCTTCGCCATGGTGGTGCGCAAAGAGGACGGCGGCGCGGTCACGCTGTCCCAGGCCGCGCGGGAACGCGCGTGGCGGCTCGGCGCCGGATACGAATTCGCGCATCGCGAAGACGGCCTGCCGGGGTTGATTAAAACCTACGGCCTGCGTCTCGCCGGCAGCGTCAAAACCATGGATCTGGGACTCATTTATCAGGCGCTCACCAAACATCAGGTGGACATGGTCGCCGGCAACAGCACCGACGGCATGCTCTCGGTCCTGCCGGTCACGGTGCTTGAGGACGATCGCCATTACTTCCCGCCCTACCAATGCGCGCTGGTGGTGCGCGAACAAGCCGAGCGCGAGTTCCCCGCCCTGCGGCCTGCTCTGATGGAACTCTCCGGCCGCATTTCGAGCGAAACCATGCGCCGGCTCAACTATGAACTGGATGGCAAACACCGGCCGGCGCGCGAAATCGCCCGCGACTTTCTGCGCTCGACCGGCCTCGAATGAAATGCGTCAGAGATCGATATCGCGCGACTTCTTGCCGAAATCGGGATTCTCTTTCGCCTGCTTCAGCAGTTCGTCGAATTTGCGATTGAGCAGCTGGCCCTGATTCTTCTCCGCCGCGAAGGATTTCTGAAAAGCTTCTTCGCGCCTTCCAGCCGCGCCTTTCAACTTCTGCACCTCGGCCGCCAGGTCTTCGATCAACGGCTTCTTCACCGCTTCGGTGTGCGCAATAATCGCGCCCAGTTCCGCATCGATCTTCAGCGTCGCCTGGCAGCACGGGCAGGAAACCTCAAACAATTCGCGGGCCATAGGTTCATTATCGGTGATAGCATGTGCGCATGCTGACCCGGCGAACGTTTCTCATGGCATCCTCCGCCGCCGCTTTGCTGAAAGGCGCGGAAACCCCTTCGGTCACGGCCGACACCGCTTATGGCAGGATCCGCGGCGTTGAAGTCGAGGGCATCCGGATCTTCAAAGGCGTTCCCTACGGCGCGTCGACCGCGGGCAAAAACCGCTTCATGCCGCCCGTGCATCCGACAGCCTGGGCCGGCGTGCGCGACGCGCTCGAGTATGGACCCAGCGCGCCCCAGACCGCCGCGATGAAAGGCGAGAGCGAGGACTGCCTCGTGCTCAATGTGTGGACGCCCGGCATCAAAGACGGCCGCAAAAGACCGGTGATGTTCTGGTGCCACGGCGGTGGATTCTCCAGCGGCTCGGGGTCTTCGCCCGGAACCGACGGCGCCAACCTCGCGCGGCGCGGCGACGTCGTGGTCGTGAGCGTCAATCACCGGCTGAACGTCCTCGGCTTTACCCGCGCCGACGAACTGAGCACCACCTCGGCCGAAGCGGGCATGCTCGATATCGTTCAGGCGCTCGGGTGGGTGCGCTATAACATCGAACAATTCGGCGGCGATCCGGCGAACGTGACCATCTTCGGCCAGTCCGGCGGCGGCCGCAAGGTGGGCACGCTGCTCTCGATGCCCTACGCCAAAAGCCTGTTCCATCGAGCGATCATCGAGAGCGGCCCTACCATCAAGCTGGTCGATCGCGAAGCCGCGGCCCGCAACACCGATCGATTACTGGCGAAGCTTCAGCTCGGCAAAAACGAAACCCGCGAGTTGCAGAAGATTCCGGTCGAGCGCATCATGGCGGCTTACTTCGATGTGCTCAAAGATATGGGCTCGGCGGACCCGATGACGGAGGGCTTCTCGCCGATGGTCGACGGTTCGGCGATCCCCGCCCATCCGTTCTATCCCGTCGCATCCAGCGTTTCCGCCGACGTCCCGCTGATGCTCGGCCATACCCGCACCGAGATGACGCTGCAATCTCCCCCGGATGCATTTTCGCTGGATGAAGACGGCATGCGGCAGCGTGTCCGCACTCTCATCGGCGACAAAGCCGAGCACGCGATCGAGGTCTATCGCAAGGTAAACCCGGGCTCGACGCCGTCGGACATCTATTTCCTGATCGCCAGCGATTATCGCTATGGCGCGCCCGTGATGAAGATCGCCGAGCGCCGTGCAGCGCTGAAGCGCGGTCCGGTCTATCTGTATTACTTCCGCTGGGAGACGCCCGTGCGAGGCGGACGCCTGAAATCGCCACACACGATCGAAATTCCCTTCGCTTTCGATAACGTGAAAATCTCAGCGGGGCTGACCGGCGACGGCCCCGAAGCCATCGCTCTGGCGGATAAAGTCAGCGACACCTGGCTCGCCTTCGCGCGGACCGGCGACCCCAACAATCCGAAGATTCCGCGGTGGCCGAAGTTCGACGCGAAGACCTGGCCGACGATGGTCTTCAACAACCAGATCAAAGCCGGCAACGACCCCATTCACGAACAGCGCGTGGCCATGTTTGACGCAGCCGGACTGTAATCCGGTCGCGGGCAGATTCAGTATTTCGGAACGCTCGGGTCAACCTTGTCGCTCCAGGCCAGAATGCCGCCCTTCATATTGCGGACCTTCTTATAGCCCTGCTGCTTCAGAAAATCGACGGCTTTCCCGCTGCGCATCCCGCTCTTGCAGTGCGCCACGATCTCGCTGTTCGGATCCAGCTCACTCAGGCGCTTCTGCAGTTCGCCCAGCGGGATCAGCGTCGAACCCGGAATGCGGCAGATCTGAAACTCATGTGGCTCGCGCACATCGACAAGGATGAACTTGTCGCCACGATCCAGCTTCGCTTTGACCTCCGCGGGCTCGATGTCTCCAGTGGCGGCGACGGGCTCCGGGGGCGCTTCATGATGTGGCATACCGCAAAACTCCTGATAATCGATCAATTCCGTTATCGTGCGATTGACTCCGCAAATCGGGCACTCCGGATTCCTGCGCAGTTTGAGCTCGCGAAACTTCATGCCCAGCGCGTCATAGAGGAGCAATCGTCCCACCAGCGGCTCGCCGATTCCCAGAATCAGTTTCACCGTTTCCGTGGCCTGAATCAGCCCGATGACGCCGGGCAGAATGCCGAGCACGCCGCCTTCCGCGCAGCTCGGAACCAGACCGGGAGGCGGCGGCTCCGGATAGAGACACCGGTAACACGGGCCGCCTTCATAGGCGAACACAGTCGCCTGGCCTTCGAAACGGAAGATGGAACCGTAGACGTTCGGCTTATTCAATAACACGCATGCGTCATTAACCAGATAGCGCGTGGGGAAATTATCCGTGCCATCGACTACGATGTCGTAGCCTTTGATGATGTCGAATGCGTTTTCGCTGGTAAGCGCTACCTCGTGCCGGTCAAGCTGAACATAAGGATTGATGTCGCTCATGCTCTCGATCGCCGAATCGAGTTTCTTCTTGCCGACATCCTTTGTGCCATGAATCACCTGGCGCTGTAAGTTGGTGAAATCGACGACATCGAAATCGACCAGACCGATTCGCCCAACCCCGGCAGCGGCCAGATATAAGCCCAGCGGCGCGCCCAGCCCCCCCGTTCCCACCAGCAGAACCTTTGCCTGCTTCAGCTTCAGCTGCCCCTCCATGCCCACTTCGGGCATAATCAGGTGACGGCTGTAACGAAGGATCTCTTCCTTCGAAAGACTGACTTCCTCAGGCAAGGCGTCCACCTGCAATACTCGGGACAATCGAGAGCGTATCCGGGTCACTTACCGGCGTCGCGTCTTTTTTCATGTATCGAATATCTTCGTCGTTCAGATATACGTTCACGAAGCTGCGCAACTTGCCTTCGTCCGTATAGAGGTGTTTCTTCAGATCGGGGAATTGTGCTGTAAGCGCAGTCAGCACTTCTCCCACCGTGTTACCGGGAAGCTCGACGGTATCCTTCTTGTCGGCGAATTGCCGCAAGGGCGTCGGGATCATGATTCGGGCCATATGAGTTCCTCTTTCTCTGCCTGAGTCTGCTCGGCGTTGGGCAGCCAGCTGTTGGCGTGGTCGAAGCGTCCGCCCTGAATGGAAAGCACGACGAACGAGTACCACGGGCAGGAGTTCTTCAGATCGGTTTCGGAGAAATACGCGCCGCAGTCCGGATGCGAATGATAGATCCCGATCAGATCGAGCTTGCGTTCGCGGGCTTCGCGGTCGGCGCGCAGCAGGTCTTCGGGCCGCAGTTGGTAGCGCGCAGCCTGAGATCCGGCGGACACGTTGTCGAGCGCGATGGCCTGGCTGACCGTCTTACTATCGCCGTCGATCGTGCCGATCATGGCGCCGCAGCATTCATTCGGATAGACGGCCTGGGCGTGATTCACCATCTCGCGCCACGGGCCGCGGTCGATCCTGATCATTATTCCTCGTCCCAGAAATGCTCGCTCAGATACTTGTCGGCGCTGTCGCAGAAAATGGTGACGATCACGCCTGTCCTGCCCTGTTCGTGCAGTTCTTTTGCGACCTTCAGCGCCGCCACTACATTGCCGCCGCTCGAAATGCCCACGAGCAGACCCTCCTCGCGGGCGAGACGTTTCACCATCGCGTGGCAGTCTTCGGTCTGAATCCAGAGATTGCGGTCTGCCAGTTTCTCGTCGTAGATGCCGGGCACGATCGCGGTCGGCATATGCTTCGTGCCTTCGATGCCATGAAACCCCGTCGCCGGCTGCGCCGAAATGCATTCAACGTGGGGAAGTTCTTTCCGCAACCGCCGGGCGTTGCCGGTGAAGGTTCCGCTGGTTCCGAGCAATGCCACGAAATGGGTGATGCGGCCCTGTGTCTGCTCGATAATCTCGGGACCCGTGGTCTCGTAGTGCGCACGCCAGTTCGCGTCATTGTTGTACTGATCGGCGTAAAAATACCGATCGGGATCGGCCGCGTAGATTTCACGCACCTTCCGGATAGCGCCATCGGAGCCTTCATCCGGCGGCGTCAGAACAAGTTCTGCGCCGTAGGCTTTCAGGATGCGTTTTCGCTCCATCGACGCATTGACCGGGAGGCAGATCTTGACCTTATATCCGCGCGCCGCGCAGATCATGGCATACGCGATTCCGGTGTTGCCGCTGGTGGCGTCGAGCAGGGTCTTGCCGTGCGTCAGACGTCCGGAACGCTCGCCCTCGAGGATGATATTGAGCGCCGGCCGATCCTTGACCGATCCCCCCGGGTTGAAGTACTCAGCCTTGGCGAACACTTCGATGCCCGGAAATTCCGCCGCGATCTTCGCCAGTTTCACCAGCGGCGTGTTTCCGACATTACCGATCACGGTATGCGCCGTACGGGGCGCAAAAGGCGCTATAGCTGTGCTCATCGTGGGTCTCTGAATCCCGGTTTCCAAATCCCGACTTTCCCTATCTTACAATTGGGATTCATTTGCGACGCCTTTTGATTCGGCCAGGCGCCATCGGCGATTTCATCTTAAGTCTTCCGGCCATGGAATCGCTGCGCAGCGGCTACACGGAAGTGTGGTGCGCGGGCCAGAACGTGCCGCTGGCGCGATTTGCCGATGCCGCGCAATCCATTGTCGCATCGGGGCTGGATGGACTCGGTCTGCTTCCCTCCGAACATGTCGTCGAGCGGCTGCGAGGCTTCGATTCCATCATTTCCTGGTATGGAAGCAATCGGCCGGAGTTCCGGGAACTCGTGCAGGGTCTGAACCTGCCATTCACCTTTTTCCCCGCTCTTCCGGACGGCCGGGGGCACGCGATCGAGTTCTATAACCGGCAGGCGCGGGAGTTTGGCGCGGAAGCGCCATCGCGGTTTCCGCGGATCGAATGTCCCGCGGTGGAGCGGACCTTCGCCGTGATCCATCCATTTGCCGGCGGCATAGCCAAGCGCGCGCCGATGGCCGTCTTCAAACGGGCGGCCGAAAGACTCCGGGAGAAAATGCCGGTTTGCTGGCTGTGCGGGCCGGAGGAGTACCTCGAAGATGCCTTCCGCATCGAGGATCTCCATGAACTCGCGTGCTGGCTGCGCGGCGCCAGGATCTTCGTCGGCAACGACTCGGGGATCTCCCATCTGGCAGCGGCCGTGGAAACGCCGGTACTCGCGTTCTTCAACGTGACCGATCCGCGAGTATGGGCGCCACGCGGGGTGTGCGCCAATGTCGCCATTCTGGGGCAGAGGGAGTAGAATCAAAAGCTGTCCGGATAAGCGATGACCAACGACATCATCCCCGAAGACCTCGCCGAAAAAGCGGCCATCATGCGCGAGTTTCGAAAGCGCCGCGCCGCTGGAGAGCCGATTCCCCCGGAGTTATACGCCAGACACATCTGGGCCACCAACGACCACTACACCACCGGTCCCGAACCAGGCGAGAACATTCCCGATTTCGCGCTACCGGATCAGCACGGCAACCTGTGCAGCTTCGCCAACCTTACCGGGCCCAACGGATTGTTTCTCGTATTTCACCGCAGTGCGGACTGGTGACAATACTGCCGTTCCCAACTGGTCGAGTTGGAACATTCGCGCGCTCTGCTCGAAAAAGAAGGCGTCCGCCTCGCGGCAATCAGTTACGATTCCACCGTCACGTTGGCCGCGTTCGCGGAGAAATACGCCATCCGTTTCCCGCTGCTCTCCGATCGGGACAGCGCGGTAATCCGCGCATTCGGCATCTTCAATACGAACATCGCTCCCGGGCTGCGCGCGTACGGCGTGCCGCATCCCGTGGAGTATCTGGTCTCACCGGACGGCACTGTCGTTCGCAAGTATTTCGTCCCGAATTATCAGCATCGAGTGACCGCATCCGCCGTCGCGCTTCAGGAATTTGGCGCGGCAGGCGCCGGCGCTGGAGTAGTGAAGCTGACGAGCGGCGCGTTGGCTGTCGAGATCGGGCTTTCAAGCGCTACGGCGTTTGCGGGTCAGGAGATTGGCTTCTTCGCCCGATTCGCCCTTCAACCGGGATGGCACGTGTACGGCGCACCTCTGCCGGAAGCGTACACGCCCACATCGATCGCTTTTGACGACCCGAAGATCGTCCAGCAATCTTTCGAATTTCCAGACCCTGAGTTCATGCAGTTCGCCGCGTTGGGTGAAACGCTTCCGGTGTACAGCGGCGCATTCCAGGTGCTCGGCAAGCTGCTGCTGAAGTTTCCCTTGACCGCGGGCGTGACATCGCTTTCCGGTGCGATCCGTTTTCAGCAGTGCAGCGACACCGTTTGCGAGGCGCCGGAAACCCTTCCCTTCGAGCTCAGTTTGACGCTTGAACCGTTCCTGGTTGCAAAAAGCGCCACATAGCCGTCCGCTGGTCAAATTGGTATCATTCACAAATCGCCATTAATTAAGGAGGGCAATCGGACAATGAGCCAATTGCGAAAGGTTTTCGGAGGAGTCATGTCGCGGAGATTTCAGGTAGCGCTGTGCGCCGGCGCGTTTTTTTTTGCCATGGGAATGCGCGCGCAGGCGCAGTCCGCGCGGACGCATCATGTGCGCCAGGCGGTGCTCGACGGGCAAGCGCGATTCCTGCGTCCCATGCCTGAGACTCAGTCCCTGCGCCTCGATATCGTTTTGCCGCTGCGGGATCAGGCAGGCGTGGATCGATTCCTGCGGGATCTGGCTGACCGTTCCAGCCCCTCGTACCGCCGCTACCTCCGGGTGCAGGAGTTTACGGCGCGGTTCGGTCCCACCCAGACGGATTACGATGCCCTGACGCGCTACGTTACCTCAAACGGACTGCAAGTCGTCGGCGGCTCGCTTGATGGCATGGATCTCCAGGTCGTGGGCGCCGTCTCGGCCATCGAGACTGCCTTCAATCTGACTATGGGCGTTTATCAGCACCCCACCGAAAATCGGGAGTTTTATTCTCCCGACCGCGAGCCCACCACAAGCCTGCCCTTTGCGCTCTGGCACGTCTCTGGGCTCGATAACTATTCGATCCCCCATCCCAAGCTCGTCGACAGGATCGAGTACGCGAAACTGCTCGGCGTCGACCCCGCGACGCTCGTGTCCCATGCCACGACCGGCTCCGGCCCGAGGGCCTCTTTTCTGGGCAGCGACATGCGCGCCGCCTACTACGGCGGCACGACCCTGACCGGCGCGGGCCAGAACCTGGGATTGTTCGAATTCCTCGGCACCGACCTGGACGACCTGAACACTTATTTCACCAACGTCGGCCAGACCAATAATGTGCCGATCACGCTGTTTTCCACCGATGGAACCAGCACCAGCTGCGTCTATTCCTTGCCCAAACCGTGCGACGACACCGAGCAGACGCTCGACATGACGCAGTCGATCGGCATGGCGCCGGGGCTCGCCAGTCTGGTGATGTATATCGGGTCCACCGATACCGCAATCATCAGCGCCATGACCACACACAACCCCCTGCCCACAACCATCGGTTGTTCGTGGGGCTGGAACCCGGCCGATCCGACCACGCTCGACCCATATTTTCAAAGGATGTCGGCTCAGGGCCAGAACTTCTTCGTGGCCTCCGGCGACGACTCCACATGGACGAAGTACGGGAGCGCGGAGTCGTGGCCGGCTGACGATGCGTACATCGTATCCGTCGGCGGTACGGACCTGATCACCGCCAGCGCGGCCGGTCCGTGGCTGTCTGAAACGGCTTGGGAAGACAGCGGGGGAGGCATCTCGCCCAACCATATCGGCATTCCCGCCTGGCAGGAGATCCCGGGCGTGATCACTTCGACGAACGGAGGCTCGACCACTTATCGCAATGGCCCGGATGTCTCGGCCAACGCCAACTTCACGTTTTACGTCTGCGGCGACCAGAAACCCTGCACGGCGAACCTGACTGGCGGGACCAGTTTTGCCGCACCCATGTGGGCCGGTTACATGGCTCTGGTCAACGAGCGTGCAGCTGGAAATGGCCCGATTGCTTTCATCAATCCGTCGATCTATGGGTTTGGCACGGGTTCCGGTTACAGCGCGGATTTCCACGACATTACCAGCGGCGTCAGCGGCAGCTATTCCGCGGAAACCGGCTTCGATCTGGTATCGGGCTGGGGGAGCCCAAACGGGACCAGTCTGATCGAAGCGCTGGCCACAATTTCAGCGACCCCGAGCTTCTCTCTGTCGGCGTCGCCCACTACAGTCTCGGTCTCGCGCGGGTCCTCGGGCACGAGTACGATCGCTACGACTGTTTCGGGTGGTTTTGATGCCGCCGTTTCGCTGTCGGCCTCGGGCCAGTCGGCGGGCGTAAAGGTGACCTTCAGTCCCGCTTCCATCGCCGCGCCGGGCTCGGGCTCGTCAACCATGTTGATGACCGTCTCGCCCGCGGCCCTGATCGGATCGCAAACGATTACCGTCACCGCCACAGGAGGCGGTACGACGCAAACGGCGTCAGTCGTCCTGACCATAACGCGCTGAGCCGCGTCCCGGTTCGGACTTCCCAGCCGGACGTTATTCCGCAGGGAGCGGATGGAAAAACGAGGACGACAGTTCAAACTCGCCCTTGAACATTCCCCGCTCCCGCATTTTCAGGTTGCCGCTTGACAGGTACAAGCCGTACTACCGGCTTATTCTCCCGCGCGATCATGGTTTCTTCGCCCCGCTCATGCTCTCCGATACTGTCGTTCTCTAAAGACAATCCAGGACAAACGGTCAAGGCGAGGCCCCGAGCCATCCATGCTCTTTGCGGTGATCCGCGCTTCACAGCGCCATGACCACAAGATCTTGTGGATCTCGTGAGGAAAACCCTGTATGAGGTATAGTTGCTACTTTACTTCCGACGAAACCGGGGGTAGCATAGTCACGTAACAGAGCCTTCGGCTCGAATTGAGGTACCGTATTGCTCAAACTGAGGAAAGTCGAACTCCAGGGTTTCAAGTCCTTCTGTGACCGCACCGAACTGCGCTTCAACGGTGGTGGCATCGCGGCCGTCGTCGGCCCCAACGGCTGCGGCAAGTCGAATCTGAGCGACGCCATCAGCTGGGTGTTGGGTGAACAATCCGCCCGCAGTCTGCGCGGAGCCCGGATGGAGGATGTCATCTTCGCCGGGACCAAGTCTCGTAAGCCGGTCGGCATGGCCTCCGTTACCATGGTGCTGGTCGACCCGATCGCCCAGGCAGCGCCTCCGGTTCACGAAGCCCCCGCCATCATCACCAACGAAGGCGAAGCCCCGAAGATCCACGAGATTCCTCATCATGCGGCCAAGCCCGGCGAAATCACCATCACCCGCCGCCTGTTCCGTTCGGGTGAGAGCGAGTACCTCATTGATGGCCGCCAGGCCCGCCTGCGCGACATTCAGGACATCTTTATGGGCAGCGGCCTCGGTCCGGAAAGCTACGCCATCATCGAACAGGGGCGCATCGGCCAGATCCTTTCTTCCAAGCCGCAGGACCGCCGCAGCGTCATCGAAGAAGCTGCGGGCATCACCAAATACAAAAGCCGCCGCCGCCTGGCCGAAGCCAAGCTCGAAAGCTCCAAGCAGAACCTCGCGCGCGTGTTCGACATCCTCGAAGAGGTCACCCGCCAGGTCAACTCGCTCAAGCGCCAGGCCGCCAAAGCGAAGCGCTATCAGGAACTCAAAGGCGAACTGGAGGGCCAGCTCCGCACGGTGCTCGCCGGCCGCTACGTCACCCTCAACGCCGAAACCGAAAAAGCCGCCGCCGCGCTTGAAGCAGCCTCCGCGGAGCTCAGGGACCTGACCGCCCAGGCTGCAGACAACGACGCCGAGCGCCAGAAAGCGCAGGAAGTCTTCTACGCCCTCGAAGCGCAACTAACCGACGCGCGCAAGCAGCTCGCGGAAATGAATCTCGAAGCCCAGCGCACCAGGGGCCGGCTGGAAGCGCAGGTCCAGGAAGCCTCCAACATCGAGCAGCGCATGACGCGCGCCGATCAGGAGTCGAACGATCTGGAAGCGCGCATCGCCCATAACGAAACCGAGCGCACTGCCTTCGCGCAGAGCGTGGCCGAACTTGAGCGCGAGATGCAGGAGGTGCGCACAGGCCTCCTCGAAAAGAACCAGGCGCGCGACGCCATCCAGATGCGCGTTCGCGAAGCCGAGAAGACGATCGAATCGTCGCGTTCCGTCATTCTGCGGCTGCTCGGCGAAGCCTCCACCATCCGCAATCAGATCGCGCAGGCGGATACGTATCTTGCGGGCATAGAGCGTGAACGCACGCGCGTGCAGAAGGAAGAAGAGGGTGGCGCGGCCGAGATCGACCGTCTGGCGGGCGTGAAACAGCAGCTTTCCGAGCGCATCGCGCAGCGCCAGATGGAAATGCAGAGCGTCCTCACGGACCGCCGACAGGCCGAGGAGGGCCTCACCGGAAAAAGAAAGGCCGCCGCCGAACTGCGGCAACAGATCGACCAGCTTCGCGCCGAATGTTCGCGTCTCCGCGCCAAACGCGAATCTCTCGAAAACATCCTTTCACATCACACGTACACCACGGAATCGACACGGAAACTCCTGGCCGCGCTCGAAAACGGACGAGCCGGCCAGTTCCGTCCCGAAGGCGTGCTGGCCGAATTCATCGAAGTGGATCCCACCTGGGAGCGCGCGGCGGAAGAATTCCTGCACGACGAACTCGAATACGTGGTCGTGAAGGACTGGTCCCAGGCTGAGAGCAGCATGAACCTCCTGCGGGCCGAACTGGAGGGTCGCGCGACTTTCCTCGTCGAGGGCGGTCCGGTCGCGAGCGAATCCGGCGCGGCGCAAGGTCCCGAACTCCCGCGTCTTGCCGACCAGATCAACTTTACCAACGGGCTCTCAGGCCAGACCCGCAATCTGCTGCCGCGTCTTTCCAACTGCTACCTCGCCGCCGAGCGGGACCAGGCGCGCGCCATGGCCGAGGCGTATCCCGACCGCTACTTCCTGCTTGCCGACGGCCAGTGCTACAGCGGCCGCATGCTCGCCGGCGGACGCAAGAAGGCGAGCGGTCCTCTGGTGCTCAAGCGGGAAATGCGCGAGTTCTCCGCCCAATTGAAGGAGCAGGAGCGCGCATTGGCGGATCGGGTTCGCGACCAGGAGGCGCTGCAGCGCGAGACCACGGCACTCGAAGCCGAACTGGAGCGCCTCCGCCAGCTTCAGCAATCGAGCGAGAAGGAAGCGGTATCGCTCGATCACGATCTACGCCGGGCTTCGGAAGAAATCAACCGGGCCAATTCGCGTATTTCCGTGGCCCGCCTCGAACTGGAGCGACTCAAACGCGAAGAAGAGCGGGCGCATGAGAAGCGCGCGCAAAATCAGACTCTTGTCGAACAGAAGGACGCCGAGCGGTCCGGGCGCGAACAGGCGCTCGAAGCCATGCGCGAACAACTGGACGCCGCACAGGCTGAAGCTCACCGCATCGGCGAGGAGCATTCGATTCTGCGAGCCAAACTGGCGGCGCTCGAAGAACGGCATCGCGGCGAGCGCGCGGCTGTCGCGCGTCTGGAAAATCAATACCGGGAGATGTCGAATCGCCGCCGCCAGATCGCGGAAGAGGTCGCTCGCTGGGGCGAAACGCGTGCGCGCATTCTTACCGAAAACATTGAGCTCGATCAGAAGCTGACCGCGCTGGCGGAGCAGATTACTGCGGGCGAGCGCGCGGTTCTGGAGCTTTCCGACGAGGAAGCGCGTCATCGCGAGTCGCTGGCGGCAGCGGACGAAGCGCTGCGTGACCTTCGCGGGAAGATTGAAACGGGGCACGCGCGCCGCTCCGAAATCGAAGTGGAACTGACGCGCCGTCAGGCCGAACTGCAGTTCCTCGACGAAACCAGCCGCAAGGAGTTGAACGTCGCCGTCAGCGAACTGGAGATCCCGGCTGACACTTCGCCGGAGGTGCTTCAGACCGCGGAGACTTCTTATCAGGAAACCAGGACGAAGATCGAAAACCTGGGCGCCGTCAATCCCACCGCGTGGGAAGAGTTCCAGGAAGCCCAGCAACGCCACGACTTCCTCAGCGTGCAAAGGCAGGACCTGCTCGATTCCATCCGCGATACCGAGAAAGCTATTCAGGAAATCGACGAGTTCTCGAAGAACCGTTTCTCCGAAGCGTTCAAGGCCATCAACGAGAATTTCAAACAGGCATTCCAGACCCTGTTCGGCGGCGGCTCGGGCGAGATGCACCTCACCGACGAAACCAACATCAACGACAGCGGCATCGATATCATCGCTTCGCCTCCAGGCAAGAAGCTGCAGAACGTGCTGCTGCTCTCGGGCGGCGAAAAGGCCCTGACCGCGCTCTCCCTGTTGATGGCGATCTTCAAGTATCAGCCCAGCCCGTTCTGCGTGCTCGACGAAGTGGACGCGCCGCTCGACGAAGCCAACATCGGCCGCCTCACGCGTCTGCTGGCCGAGATGGCCGACCGACACGCAGTTCATCGTCATCACGCACTCGAAGAAAACCATGGAATCGGCGCAGGCGATGTACGGCGTCACCATGCAGGAAGCGGGCGTTTCGAAGCTGGTCAGCGTGAAATTCCATCACGCCGACCACAAGGCCGGAGCCGCCGCCTTAACGCGTCAGAATTTCGCCGGCCGTGACTCCATCGCGATGACGGGCCGCGGCCGGCACTTTTGCAAACGTACGACCATAAGTGTCTGGTCGTCGTGCGGAAGCATCTTGCCAAGGAACTGCCGCACACCGGCCAGAACGGCGTCGCAGATCTCTGTCGGCGATCCGGCCCAGTTTTTCCTGACAGCGTCGACGATCCGGTCCTCACCGAATTCCTGATCGAGCGCATTGGCCGTCTTCGACAATGTCATCGGAGAACACGACGAGCAGATCGCCAGCGGTCATCGCGATTTCGATTTGCTGGAGAATCGGCTGCACAGGCCGCCAGTCAGGACGGGACGCTGCTTGTCAGG
>CAWBIS010000220.1:0-27728 GCA_963788485.1 Terriglobia bacterium | reverse complement strand
AAGCAGCAGCGCCCAGGAACAAGGTTCCGAATTGTGGTTTGTCCCGGCCGGCGGCTAGCAAAGCCCCCGAAGTCGTACCCACCGCCATGATGGAGGAAAGCAGCCCGAACGCTTTCGCGTCAGAGTGAAATACCTTGACGGCCATGGTTGAGGTGAAGATGGCGAAGTTGAATCCGAAGGTGCCGATGAGAGACAACATGATCATGATGGCGCGGAGGTCGGCGCGCCCCCAAACGTAGCGGAAGCCTTCCATGAATCCACCCGCGGCGCGGCGGGCCCGGACATTCGGGTGCAGATCGGAGACTCGGAAGAAGGCCATCGAAATCAGAACGGCGAAGAACGAAATCCCATTGAACAGAAACGCCCAACCGGTACCGACGCCGGCGATCAGCAGACCAGCGAGGGCGGGGCCGATCATCCGAGCCGCATTGAAGGATGTGGAATTGAGCGCAACCGCATTCGAAAGATGCTCGTCACCCACGAGTTCCCCGACAAAGGTCTGCCGGACCGGGGCATCGAGAGCCGCAGCACAGCCAAACAAAAATGCAAACACATAGACGTGCCAGAGCCGGGTGACGCCTTCGATGGTAAGCACTCCCAGGATCAGCGCCAGCACGCCCATAGTCGCCTGGGTGAGCATCAGCAGTTTACGCTGGTTGAAGCGATCCGCCGCGAGCCCGGTCCACGGCAACAGAAGCAGCTGCGGAGCAAACTGCAGGCCCATGACGATACCGACGGCGGAGGCATCGTGGTTCGTCAGCTGGGTGAGCACGAGCCAATCCTGGGCGATGCGCTGCATCCATGTGCCGATGTTGGACACCAGGGCGCCCGCCGTCCACACGCGATAGTTGAAACTACTGAAGGAGCGGAAGGCGCCCGAGGCAGGTTTCTTCATCAACCCTCCGGCGTGTTGCCGCCATGGAAGCGTCCGAAGTGCCGGGCAGAGCCGAGGCCAATCAGCAGCGCACCTGTCGCAATCGCGAGGATATTGCTCGTCGATCTTATGTCGAAGCGTCCGACCCGCAGCACGAGCATGTAGCCGACGATGGCGCTGAAAAACCCCCATAGAACGTTGACGGTCGAGGAGGAGAGGCCTTGCCCGGGGGGCTTTGCGAAGGGGCTCTGGAAGGGCTGTCCCATCACACCGGCAACAAAATGCGGAACGGCGTTGGTCAGAAAGATGCCACCGAAGAAGTAGGCAACCAGATGAAGCCAGTTCATTCGACAGAGCTCCTGTTGGCCGGCAAATGGATCATTTCCCGCTGTTCCGTGCGCCCGGGAGCGACGATCAGCGCGGTTTGCGCGTTGATGGCTTTGACTGGCATTTGGTGTTCTCCAGGGAAGCCGATTTTCGGCGGCCGGAACATTGCCTTACAAAAGAGATCCATCTTCGGCAACCCGGCCAAGCAGTTCGAGGGCTATAGAGAGCTGCTGCCGCTCCTTGGCGGAGAGCTTCTGCAGGATTGTGGCGGCCAGCCAGTCCTGCCTCGCGGCACGGCCCTCCCGAAGCAGCTTTTCGCATTTCCGGCTGAGCGACATCAGAGTTTTCCTGCCGTCGTTCGGGTCGGGAATCCCTGTCACCAGACCCGCATCCTGCAGCGACGTAACAATGGCACTCATCGATTGAGGGCGTACGCCCTCTGCGCGCGCGAGGGCGGACACGGTGGCGGCGCCATCCTTCTCAAGACGCAGGACGACGGATACTTGAGATGGCGTCAGATCTTCCCGCCCTCCGTGTTCGCGCAGCCGGCGCTTCAGCCTGCTCAGGACGGTCCGAACCCGTGCAGCGAGATCGGACGCGGTTTCGGATCCGGGGGCCGGCGACCTCCTGCTCATGACGTGAGTCTATCATATATACAGCTTACCTGTACAGTTTTACTGCATAAGCAGACGTGCGTTGGCGGGGTCAGAATTAACGGACGCCGGGATCCGGACTTCATGGCTTCGCGGAGAGACGTTACACTGTTTGCGTGGCACGGAAGGCGACTGTCGCTATACGGGAATTCGACAAGCGCGGCGTTCGATGATTCCGACAGAGCTGTGAAGTGACGACATGCCCAAAAGAGATCCGGCGCACCTGACCAGCATCAAGATCAAAATCCCCTGGGTGGGAGAAGCGGAGTGGACGGAGAATCCCAAGCAGCGAAACGCGGCGTGGTCGCTTTATGTTGAGCTTGTTACGCGGATCGCGATCGAGGCCCTTCCCTCAGACGAGGGGCAATTGCGCGAAGCGCTGAACTCTTTGCACGAACTCTTCGGCACGACCCGGCAGATCCTGAAGGAAGGAGGGCCCGACACAGGGGCTTCGGCCGACTCGGTTGGCGGCATTGCCATCCGGGTTCTTAATCGCGGAATCCGGCCATTCCTGACTCACTGGCATCCCGCGCTGTGCGACTGGGAAGCGCGCAGGGATCCGCACGTCAGCGCCGGGGAGCACGAGCGGAACTGGCCGGAGGCGGAGAAGCTGAGAACCGCGTTGAACGAGTTGCGAATGAACCTTGCGTCCTACGCGGACGGGCTTGCCGCCATCGCGGGAGTTACCCCTTAAGCTCCGTCAAATCTCTCGGTCAGAAGAGAGAAAACGAACGCGTCAGGGCGCGGACCGTCTCTTCGGGACCATAGAGCGCGACGGCGACGATTTCAAGATCGGCGGTGGAGGCGGCGCGAATCTCCCGCTCGTAGGAGGAGAAGCTGTTGCTCAGTTCCCGACCGCGCGAAGAAAACGCCACAGCCTTGACCGAGTCCGCGTGGGCCGCGTTGAGGAGTTTCGCCAGCCTGCCAGAGGAGTCGGCCTTCAGGACCACCAGATTCCAGAGAATGGCCGCGTGAGCGTTTCCATCGGCATCGATAACAGCCGGACCAAACCCGGCGGAGAGGCCTCCGGCGACAATCGCGGCGGCGTTGGCGGCCGGCCCCGGCGGCAGCCTTCGGTCCAGAACCACGGCCAGGCGCATTTTTTGCTCTTCATCTGTCACAAAAACAGCTTCCATTGTCACTTAATTATGCTGCCATTTACCTGGCAAGCCGCTTGCAAAGGCGTCCCCTAAGGGTAGTCGTTCCGGTAAACCCGTATGGAGATGGTCGCGCCGTACGCAGAGACTGTTCCGCTTTCACCCGGAATAAGAAGCAAACCTGCGCGGCAACCTCTCCCCTGCCTGTTCGTCGCATATATCGGCGCGTATATCGTCGACTTCCGCGACAGATTTAATATTTCCCTCGGCGCCCCCGGAACGGGGATTTTTTTCACCGGCTTCTTTTTCCCGGCCTCTTTTTCCCGGTTTCATCGCGTTCCACGTTCACGGAACCCTTACGGCCGAGACCGGAAGCGGCCGCCGGTTGCCGGCAGTTTCTCCGGGCTTTTGCCGGTAATATTGGCAGCCTCGGGGGACTCGCGGGTATGGTGGGGACTGTTTTGTTACCGGCGAAGATCTTCTCAGCGTTGTTACGCTGGCGTTGCCCGCGCCCCGGGCGATAACGGACCTGACTCAGGAAAGGACGAACTGACCGTGGTTGTCGCAACACTTGGACCCTCGGGAACCTGCAGCGAGATTATCGCGTGGAGCAATCTGTCACGATTCGCTCCCGATGCCGTCGTGCGTTTATTCCCAACGTACGAGCGGGCGATCGAGGCGGTGGCCGCCGATGAGGCGGATGCGGCAATGGTGGCCGCGGCGTACCCCCGCCTTAACGAGTTTGTAATGACAACGCCGCGCCGCGTGGTGATCACCGACGCTTTTGTCTGCGGGACTCCCGCGCTGGTACTGGCGGCTTCCCGCGATTGGCAAGACCAGGGGATAAACGGCAGGACAATCATTTGCGTGACCGCGACCATACCTTTCGCGCGGGAACGTTGTCCCGCCTCGCCGCTGCGCGAAGCCAACAGCAACGCGGACGCGGCGGAAATGGCGGTAAGCCACCCTTCCGAGATTGCGCTGACAACCGAGACCGCGGCGTCCAGACTGGGGCTGACGGTGCTGCATTCGTTTGGGGCAGTCTCGATGGCGTGGGTAGTTTTCAAGCCGGCGGCAACCGCGAATCCGAATCGTAGCGAGTGATGATATGGTGATCTCGAAAATAAGGAGAACCAGTTGGACAGCACAGGTTCCGACGTATTCCTTTCGCACAGCAGCGCCGATAAGGCGACGGTGGAGGAGATTGCGCGAAAGCTGCTGAACAGCGGAATCACACCATGGCTCGACATCTGGAATCTGGTCCCCGGCGAACCCTGGCAGGAAGCGATTGAAAAGGCGCTCGAAAGTTGTTCGAGCTGTGCCGTCTTCATCGGGAGGGGAGGTTCGGGCCCCTGGCAAAACGAGGAAATGCGGGCGGCTCTCGACCGCCGCGTCAGAGACAGCCGCGGCAAGTTCCGCGTCATCCCGGTTTATCTTCCGGGCACCGACCTCAGCGGAGAGTACAACTTATCCAGTTTCCTGAAGCGACAGACGTGGGTACAGTTCGAGCGCTCCGTCAATGAAGAAGAGACGTTCCGAAGGCTGATTTGTGGAATACAGGGAAAAGCTCCAGGACCCTCCGGTGTGCGGATTCGTCCTTCGGGCGAGTGCCCTTATCGCGGTCTGCACGCTTTCGACGTTTCCGACGATCGGTATTTTTTCGGCAGAGACGCGATTCGCGGGCGGCTGCTCAATCGTTTGTCGCCGTCGACGGGACCGCGGCAGGAGATCCGCCTGATCGGGATTCTGGGTCCGTCGGGCAGCGGGAAATCATCTCTCGCGCGGGCCGGCCTGATTGCCGCCCTCCACAAGGGAGAGATCGACGGATCTGCCGCCTGGCCGACCGCGATCCTGCGGCCCGGCGCCAAACCCCTCGAAAGCCTGGCTGTTGGTTTGTCCGGTCCGGGGCAGGCGTCGGCTGTCTCGGCTGTGCGGGCGGCTATCCGGGACCTCAGCGAGGACGAAAGCACGCTGCATCTGATGACGCGGCTGACACTGGGCGAGGCCAGGCCGGAATCCCGGTTTCTGTTGGTTGTGGATCAATTTGAGGAGATATTCGCGCTGAGTCCCAGTGAGGCGGATCGCACGGCGTTTGTCGAAAATCTCCTTTACGCCGCCAGTGTGGTGGGCGGCCAGACATTCGTCGTGCTGGTGATGCGTGCAGACTTTTACGGGCGGTGCGCTGCATACTCCTCGCTGGCGGCGGCGCTTTCAGCGAGCCAGGTGCTGGTGGACGAGATGACCAGAAAGGATCTTCGCCTGGCGATCGAAGAGCCGGCGCGACTGACGGGCTACAGCTTCGAACCGGGTTTGGTGGATGTGATTCTGAACGACGCAGTCAACGAACCGGGAGTTCTGCCGCTGCTCCAGAATGCGCTGTTCCAGTTGTGGGAGCGGCGCCAGGGCAATCTTCTCACGCACGCGGCATACGAGACCATCGGCGGTCTGGGCGGCGCCATAGAACGTCAGGCGGAAGCGGTGTTCGATCAACTGGATGCGGAAGAGAAACGTCTTTGCCGGAAGGTGCTGCTGCGTCTGATTCAGCCCGGCGAAGGAACAGCCACGAAGCGGCGGGCGCCGCTGCGGGAATTCGATCCCGAAGAAGCCCAGCACAGCGGAATCGAACGAATTCTGAGCAAGCTGACGGCGCCCGACACGCGCCTTCTGGTGACCCATGGCGAAGAAGGATCGGTCTCGGGACCAACCGTCGAACTGGCACACGAGGCGATCATCACAAACTGGCGCCGCCTGCGGGACTGGATCGAAGAGGACCGGCAGGGCATCGTGATCCGGCGGCGCATCACCGACGCCGCGGCGGAATGGCAATCTGCGGCGTTTAACGACGCACTTTTGTTTCGAGGG
The DNA here is from genome assembly GCA_963788485.1 of Terriglobia bacterium. Taxonomy (GTDB): domain Bacteria; phylum Acidobacteriota; class Terriglobia; order Bryobacterales; family Bryobacteraceae; genus BOG-234. The sequence continues at coordinate 21,915 of CAWBIS010000220.1, read as the reverse complement.
CCGCGGCTTACGGAGTCGCTGGCCTGGGCCGATTCGCACAAGGACGATCTGAATGAACGGGAACACGAGTTCCTGCAGCGAAGCGCGGACCATGCAGCGGAACAGGCCCGCATGGGGGACGCGGCTAGCCTCGATCAGCTCGAGGCGGTGGCGGGCCAGATATGGCTTGGCGTTTCCGAAATGGAAGTGTGGCTGGAGCGGGCGGGCAAGCTGACCAGGGGAATCGACAGGTATAAGCAACAAGCCGAGAAACTGGACAACGACTCTCTGACCCTGCCGAATGCCGATCGCCAGTTTCGAGTGGACACGCTGCGGACTCTCATTGTCCGGCTGGAACGGTTTCGGGATGGTTTGGTCAGCCCGGCAACGCACATTGTCGCGGTGCTGCCGCAACTGGCGAAACTCACCGTGGATCAGCTTGCGCAGGAATGGGAGCGCGCCATCGAGAGCATCGCCGACGTTCGGGATTGCCCGGCATACGCAGGACTGCGGATTGAACCTCAACTCGGTCTGGTTCCTCTGGGGCGCGATCCCCGATCGGGACTTTGGGAGTTTGCGCATCTGATCAGCGGGACGCCTCCGGCGAGGAGCCCGGATGGAAAACTGCAACTCAACGATCTGAGTGCAATCGTGCTTGTCCTTCTACCCGGGGGCTCATTTCGCATGGGAGCGGTTAAACCGTCGAACGAGGCGGGGATCGGGGCGCCCAACGTGGACCCGCACGCGCTCGACGACGAGGGACCGGTGCATACGGTGACTCTGGCGCCGTATTTTCTTTCGAAATACCAGATGACGCAGGGACAGTGGCTGACCTGCGCGGGCACCAACCCCAGTATGTTCCGACCGGAAAAGGGCGGCGGCGTTACCTTGCTTCATCCCGTGGAATGCGTGGCGTGGCCGGAATGCGTGGAACTGCTCACAAAGGTCGGACTGGCGCTGCCGACGGAGGCGCAGTGGGAATATGGCGCCCGGGCCACTACGACTTCCATCTGGTGGTCGGGCAACGATCCCGAGGCGATCCGGGCGGCTTCCAATCTGAATACGTCGGCGCCCACGCCGGTGGGGCATTACGACAGTCCAAATGCTTTTGGCCTCCACGATGTCGCTGGAAACGTATGGGAATGGTGCCGCGAAAGGTGCGGCTCTTATCAGGACCCGGTCATCGGCGGCGATGCCGAGAGAACACCGGACGGCAGCACGATGCTGATGTCTCGAGGGGGCAGCTTTTTCAACGATCCTAGTTTTGCGCGCTCGTCGATCCGGTATTTCAAGACGGTGCCGGATGCGCGGTTTAATAACCGTGGACTGCGGCCGGCGAAACCATTGCTTACCGGGCGCGCCATATGAACAAGGCCGATTGATAAGAACAGGCCGCAAGGGAGTAATAATGCAGCCATCCACTTTCAGAAGCATTATCGAGAGTTGCGATATTCCCAGGGTTGAAATGTTTCCGGGCTTCTGGCGGCAGACGCTGGTACACAGCAACGACCTGATGCTTTGTTTGTTCACCTGGAAGGCGGGCGCGTCGCTGCCCGGCCACTCTCACCGGCACGAGCAGGCGGGCTTCGTGATGACCGGAGCGGTCGAACTCACGATCGCCGGCGAGACCTACATTACCCGCGCCGGCTGCTCTTACTTTGTGGCGAGTAACCTGTTTCATTCGGCGAGAGCGATCGAAGATTCGCTGGTGATCGATGCATTCTCGCCTGCCCGCGAAGAATACGCTTAAGGCGTTATTACGGCTTTGAACCGGACCGATCCGCCGGCGAGACGATCATACGCATCGTTGATCGCGTGGAGGGGATAGACTTCAGTTTGCGCTTTCACTTTGCCGCCGGCCGCGAAGCCAAGAACCTCAAACAAGTCGCCTGGTGAACAGGGGAAAGAGCCGACGATCTTCTGGGTTGACAAAACGAACGCATTCGACAAAGTAAACGGCTCTTCGGACAGGCCGAGGAGCACAAGTGTGCCTTCGGGCCGAAGACCGCCGAGAGCGCCGGCGGCGGCGCGGAACGAATTACACGCGGCGAGGATTATATCGGCTCCTCCGATGTCGCGCAATTCATCGACAGAGAGAACCGTCTCATTGGCTCCGAGGGATATGGCGAGGCGGCTTTTTTCGGAGGAGCGGGTCAAAGCGATGGTGTGAAATCCGAACGCGCGGGCCAACTGCACGGCCAGATGGCCAATTCCGCCGATGCCCAGTATTGCAATCCTGTCGGAAGGTTTGGGGTTGGCGGCCTTGAGCCCGCTCCATGCCGTATAGCCGGAACAAAGCATCGAAGCGGCTTCCACGTAAGGAAGCGAATCGGGGAGCAGAATCGTGGAGTCGGCGCGGGCCAGCATGAACTCGGCATATCCACCCCATGAATGATTCCCGGTGCCCACCCTGCCGGGGCAAAAGAGCGGCCTTCCGCGGGAACACCATTCGCAGCGACCGCAGCCGCCCTGCAACCAGGGCACACCAACGCGGTCACCGACCCTGCGATGGGTTACAGCAGATCCCGTCTCGATAATGTCTCCGGTCACTTCGTGGCCCAACACGCGCGGAAAAGTTCCGCCGAGCAGACCCCGGGTGATATGGACGTCGGTGTAGCACATTCCGCTGGCCCGAACGCGGATCAGGACCTGATCCGGAGCGGGTGCGGGGATTTCCAGAGACACCAGTTCCCAGCGAGTGTCGACGCCCGGGACAATGGCTGCGCGCATGACCACGCTCATGAAGGGCTTCTCTCCTGAGTGGTCCGCCTACGAAGGTGTTCGGCCGCGGACCGGGGCGTCCGTGCCACGAGTGTTCCGATGAATCAGACGTTCATGATTTCGAAGCACTTTTCCAGGCTCTTCACGGGATCGTTACCCATTGACGGACGCCATTCGTGGGCCACGAATCCGGTGTATCCCAGATCGGCGATCGCGCCGGCGATGAAGTGGTAGTTGAGTTCCTGTTTGTCATCGATTTCGAGACGGCCGGGCACACCGGCGACGTGGATGTGGCAGATGTGGTCGAAGTTATCGCGAAGCGTGCGCGTTACGTCCCCGTCGGCGACCTGAGCGTGGTAAATGTCGTACAGGATCTTCACGCGCGGTGAATTGACGCGCTTGATCACGTCGAGACCCCACGCCATATGGTCGAAGATCTGATCGGTGCGCTGGTCCGCGGCGACCTTCGAGTTGGTGATTTCCATGCAGACGTTGATGCCTTTTTGTTCGGCATAGCCCTTCACGCGGTTCAGTATGGCGACTGCATTATCCGCGCCTTCTTCGCGGGACATGCCTCGCCGTTCGCCGGGAATGGCGATGAGAGTCGCGCATCCAGCGCTGACGCACATGTCGATACCGGCGCGAGTGGCTTCTTCAATCTTGTCGTGGATTTCCTTGCGGATCAATCCATTCTGGAAACTGGTTCCCGTGCCGGTCATCATGCCGGGTGTAAGGCCATTCTGCATGAGGATCGGCAACTGCTGGACCGTGGGCAGATCCACGCCCTTGAATCCGATGCGGGCGAGAATTTTGCACCTCTCCTCGAAAGGAATTTTCGAACCCGTCCAAACGGAAGCCATCACGCTTTGCCTGATACGGCCGCGTGGAGCAACCGGTGTCTGGGCGGCCAGCTGAGCGGCAACCCCCGTTGAAAGCGTAGCCAGCGGCGCAGCCACACCGGCCAGGAATGTTCTTCGTTCCATGCGCGGCAATTCTATCACGCACAGCGGTTCGGTAACCTGCCGGGGTTTCGGTTTCGACGGAAAACGCGACATATTATTTTCAGTGCTGTGTTAAATTATCCTAACGGAGGATTATCGTATCGGGTCCGGCTTCCCCGGAGCCGTGTCCGAGGTAATTCATTTCACTTGAAAATCTCTTTAGTTCGGGCCTCATATCCTGCGCTGCTGGGCCTGTGTCTGGCGCTGCACATGTGGGCAGCCGATCCGCTGGTCGCCACCATAAAATCCGTTCATGGCAACGCGATTATTGTTCGTGGCGGAAATACGATCAAGATCGACGACGGCGCGCACATCCTTTTGAACGATACGCTGCGCACGCAGGCGGACGGACAGCTGGGAGTGATTATGCAGGACGGAACGCGGCTGTCCCTCGGTCCGAACACGGAACTGAAGGTGGACCGTTTCGTCTATGAGCCCGCCGACGGCAAATTCGGTTTGCTTCTGCAAATGGCGCGCGGCGCTCTGGCCTATGTTTCCGGGAAGATCGCGCAATTCGCGCCCGGGTCGGTCAGCGTGGAGACGCCGGTGGGAATTCTGGGTTTGAGAGGGACCGAATTTGCGGTATCACTCGCCGGACAGTAATAGCGGAATCGGAAAGCGTTTTCAAAAATGAGAACACGCGTTTTCGCTGCTTTGCTACTCGGGATGGCGGTGACGGCATGCCATCATGCCGCGCCTCCGGCGGTGGCACAGGCGCCACCGGCTCCGCCTGCGCCCCAGGCCGCGCCGCAAAGCCTGGTGGTGCTTCTGCCCGAGCCGGGAGGGAAGGTCACCGGGCTTTCGGTCACCAACTCCGCCGGGATGCAGATCCTCGATCAGCCGAACCAGGCGGTGAGAATCCCGAGCGCCAATGCGGCACCGGGCGCGCCTTTCGCGATGGATCCGCAGGAGGTGCGGCGAACTTTCGGGCCGCTGATCGATGCGCTTCCCGACGCGGAGGTGTCAATTCTGCTGTATTTTGAATTGAACACCGACACACTGACCGCCAAATCGCGGTCCGATTTGCCTGGCATCCTGGAGACGATCCGGCAACGACACTCGACGTCCATCAGTGTCATCGGCCACACCGATACAACGGGTAAGGCCGACGATAACTATCAACTCGGGCTTCGCCGGGCGCGAGCCGTCGCGGATATTCTCCGCCAACAGGGCGCCAATGAGTCCGATATGACGGTGGAATCACACGGTCAGGCGGATCTTTATATCAAAACGGGCGCCGGCGTGAACGAACCGCGCAACCGGCGGGTTGAAGTGATCGTTCGCTGAATGCGCGCAAGCGTGACGGGCGCGATCATCGCGTTCTCGGTTGCCGCTGTCTTCATGCTGCGCCCGGCGTTCGTGGCTGACCTGGACAACCTCACTGGAGACGCACTGGCCGGATTCGCCGGCCGCGGCAAACCGTCCGGGCAGGTCGCGATCGTCGAGATCGACGAATCCAGTATTGCGCGATTCGGGCGCTGGCCCTGGTCGAGGGACCACATGGCCTCGCTGATCCAGCGGGTTCTGAACCTCGGTGCGTCCACCGTGGTGCTCGACATGGTTTTCGATTCACGCGACCAGGCCGCGCCGGCTGTTCAGGGGCTGCCCCCTGGAGATACGAACGACGACGTGATGGCAGGCGTGATGCGCGGACGGCCCGTGGTTACGGGCTTCGCCTTTCGATTCAACCCTGTCGCGCCGCCTCCCGTGAATTGCGGCCTGATGCCGGCGCCCATCACGGTGACGGGGCCGGAGGGGTCGGTCGATAAAGCGCTATTTCGGGCTGACGGAGCTCTCTGCAACGTTCCAGCGATCGCCGCGGCCGCGGCGGGTAACGGCTACCTGAACGCCGCGCCTGACTCCGATGGCAAGTTGAGAAGCATTCCGCTGGTGATGCAGTATGGCGACGGGCAGTATCCCAGCCTCGCGCTGGCAACGGTCGCGGTCTATCTTCGCGGGCCGGCGATGCAGTTGCGTCTGAACGCCGGGGAGGCATCCTGGCTTCGAGTGGGGGAGCGAACGATTCCCCTCGAAGGCAAAGCTGCCATGAATCTCCGCTTCCGCGGACCGAAGCGAACTTTTCCGTATGTCGAGGCCGGCGAACTCCTGGACAGTAGCAGCGGCGCTGAAATGCTGCGGGGCAAAATCGCGATTATCGGCGGATCTGCGATCGGTTTGCCGAACCCGGTGGCGACACCGGTTGACTCCGCCCTGCCCGACGTGGAAGTACAGGCGACCGCGATAGACGATCTGTTGCAGGGCGATTCGTTCCATAGACCGCCTGGAGTTCACTTCTGGGAGGCGCTGCTGGCGATTGCGGCCGGACTGGGAGCCGCGATTCTGGTGGCACGGATGCGCCTTCTCGAAAGCGGCGCGATTCTCGCCTGCGGCATCGCGGCGGCATGGTGCGGCTCCGCGCTGCTTCTGTGGCGCGGCCGGGTATGGTTCTCTCCACTTCCGGTGATAGCCGTTCTCGCGTGCGAATTTCCGGCGATTACCATACTGAATTACAGGCGCGAGAAGCGCCGCGTGGAACTTACGGAACGGCAGTTGGAATCCGAGCGGGCGACGGCGCTGGCGACGCTGCGGGCAAGCGAATCGCGCTACCGGCGGCTGGTGGAGAACATCAACGACGCGATCGTCGTCGAAGACGCCAAAGGGCGCCTGGTGTTTGCCAATGGGCGATTTCAGGATTGGTTTGGGGCGGAAGCGAAGGACGTTTGCCTGTTTGAGAGGAGGAGTTGCGTTTCGCCCGAATGGCGCCAGAAGTTGAGCGAGTGGCGCGTCGAGCGGATGGCCGGCGCCGGCGTACCGGACCGGTTCGAATTCGAAGGCGTGCGCAGCGACGGGGCTCGCATCTGGATCGAGGCTTCCTTCACCGAAGTGGCCGAAGACGGTGAGGCCGCAGGCGCCCAATGGGTGCTCCGCGACATCACGGAACGCAAAGAGATGGAGTCGCGCTACCTGCAGGCGCAGAAAATGGAAAGTATCGGCCGGCTCGCCGGAGGAGTTGCGCACGATTTCAATAATCTGCTTCAGGTGATTATCGGATATACGGATTGGCTTCTGCGGCACCGTCCGGACGACGAAGCTTACCGTCGGGACCTCGAGGAAATAGCCGCCGCGGGCGAACATGCGGCCGAGTTAACGCGAAAACTGCTCCTCTTCAGCCGCAAGGAAATCGGCCGGCCCGTGCCACTCGACCTGAACGAGGCTGTGGCGGAAGCGCAGCAGATGTGCTCCCGGCTGGTCGGGGAAGACATCGAACTGGTCACGCGGCTGAGCCCAACGCCGGCGATGGTTGTAGCCGATTCGGCTCAGATTCTGCAGGTTTTGATGAACCTCGTGGTGAATGCGCGCGACGCGATGCCGCGCGGCGGAGTGATTGCCATTGAGACCAGGAACGTCGAACCGGGTGCGGACGCGCCGCGCACCCAACCGGGATTGGATCGGCAGCCCTGGGTTTACCTCGGCGTTTCGGATACCGGTCTGGGGATGAACGACCACGTCAAGCGACACTTGTTCGAGCCGTTCTTCACCACAAAGGAGCCAGGAAAGGGGACCGGCCTCGGGTTGGCCACCGTTTATGGGATTGTCACGCAGAACAAAGGCAAAATCGACGTCACGAGCGCGGTGGGCGCGGGCACGACGATTCACCTCTGGCTGCCGCGGTCCGGCAGTGAGAGGCAAATCCAATCCATGGAGGGAGCCGCCGCGCCGGCGATAAAAGGACGGGAAACGATTCTGCTGGTGGAAGACCAGAACGGCGTCAGGCGATTTCTGCGCACCGTATTGGAAGAGTACAATTATCGCGTTCTCGATGCTGCGAACGGATCCGACGCTCTGGAACTCGCGAAAACATCCGGGCCCATCGATCTGCTGATATCGGACCTGATCATGCCGATGATGGACGGGCGTGAACTGGCGCAGCGGCTGCTTGAGATGCAACCGAACGCCAAAGTGATCTTTGTGTCCGGATATGCCAGGGACAGTATGGAAGCGCGCTGGGCCGATACGCCCTCGCTGGTTTACTTACAGAAGCCGTTCAACCCGGAGCAGTTGATCACGAGAATCCAGGATGTGCTGGGGAAGACGGGCTGAAAGAACGCCGGCGAAACGCTTATTGGACCGAGGCGCCCCAGCCGGTTTTTTCGCCGCATTCGATGCCGATCAGATACTCCGCGTTGGACGAATTGCAGTAACGTACCGAGCCGTTTCCGAAGATCCCCGCGTCCGCGGCGTCGCAAAGCACTTCCGCGCCCGGAGGGATGGTTTCAGAAGACAGCAAACCGACACCGCCTGTAGAGACATCGACGAGTTCGGCCTCGAGTATTCTTTGCCGGCCTGCTGCGTCGGCCCATTTCAGCTTCAAAACACCGGCGCTGGCTTTGCGCGGGTACCGCCGGGAGTAACTTCTGTGCGCCCTTCCCTCAGAGGCTCGTTCGGCCCAGGCAGTGGACTCGCTATAAGCCTCGCTGATCGCGGAAACGGAGATTCCGGCCTGCACGGCCAGGGTGGAAACGGTGGGCCAGTCGCCCGCTTCCCATGCCCGCACCAGACGGCAGATGAGGTAAAGAAGGTCGTTATCGGCAGCCGTTCCGAGCAGGGCAGCGCGAATGCCGGAGGCCACATCGGCGCGGCGCAATGCCTCTTGCAGCGGAAGGTCGAGCAGCGCGTCGATCAGCGAGAAGAGGCCCATCAGGAACGCATCCTGCGGGAGCAGGTTGCGCGCCTGCGGAATATCCGCGAGCGACAGCAGGTATTCGCAAAAATGCCCGCGCACCAGGGAGAGTACCAGTAATTCGTCCGGCCGGTCCTTCGCCAGCCGCGACAGTGTTGCGAGCGCTGCCCACTGGCGCACTTTGTCTTCGCCCAGGACGATCAGAGCCTGGCCGATCGAATTGATGGGAGCCGTGCGATAAAGGGACGCGGAACCGGCGCAGCTGAGCAACTGGAAGGAGAGGGCCACGTCGCTTGAGACCACCGACTCGATGCGGGAAAAGTTCAACTCCGGCCGCTGCATCTCGCGGAGCATGTTCAGGCAGACGGCCTTTACGGGAGAAATCTGAGTGCCGGAGACGATCGCGGGCCGGGCGAAAAAGTATCCCTGAAAATAGTCGTAACCGGCGCGCCACGCCCACTCGAACTCGTCCCGCGTCTCGACCTTTTCGGCCAGCATGCGGATGCCCCGGGAGCGATAAGCATGCAACATCCGCTCCTGTTCGGGCCGGGGAGTCGCGCGCAGGTCGACTTTGATAATGTCGGCGAAGCGGGTCAGCGGTTCGGTTTCGGGCCGGCATTCGAAATCGTCGAGCGCGATGGTGTAACCCTGCTGCTGCAGCTTGCGGCAGGCGGCGAGAACCTCGTCATCCGCCTCGACGGTTTCGAGGACCTCAAGGACGATGTCTTCGCGGGGAAGCATGGAGAACAACCCGTGCAACAAGAGACTGCGGTCGAGATTGATGAAGGCCTTGCGGCCGCAGAGAAGTTTCTCGAGGCCGATGCCGAGCAGGGTGTGCGCTATGACCTGCGTCGTGGCGGACGCGGCGTCGTGGCCATCAAAGCTGGTGCCGTTTCGCTCGGCACGGAACAACAGCTCGTATGCGTATAGTTGCTGCTTTCGATCGAAAATCGGTTGACGCGCAACCCATACGTCCATGGACCCCTCCGCCTTAAGTTTTAATATGGGCTTTTCCAGGCGGTCGCGCAAGAGCAACTGGTACCGTTAACCATCCGCAACGGTCCCGGAAAAAGCCTCGAATATGCCCAAAAAAGGCTATTTTGCGCACGACGCGCGCAACCCTGAGCGAGGCGCGGCTGGAATCGGATAGCCGAAAGTTAACGCCGGCGCGACAGCCCCGCATGAGAGGCGGCAGCGAGGCCTCGATATCGCATGCGGGAATTACGGAATATTGACGCAAAGTTGCCGATGAGAGGAGCATCGCCGACGTGTATTCAGCCATGACCGAAACCCGTGAGACAAAAGAGATCGCTCTGGCCAACATCCCGGCTTTTCCCGCGGTCGTGCTGAGGGTACTCGACCTCGTATCGCAGGACGAGCCGGATTTTCATTTGCTGGTGCGGGAAATTTCATCCGATGCGACGCTTTCGGCGCAGGTTCTGCGGCTGGCGAACTCGGCGCGTTTTGGATTTGCGGCGCAGATCGGCACCGTGCAGCATGCGGTAATGGCGCTGGGGACGTCTGAGGTGCAGTCTCTGGTGATGTCGGTGGCCATCGCCAATTATTCGCGAGCGGCGCTGCGCACGGGCGCGATGCAGAAATGCTGGCGGCATACGGTCGCTTCGGCGGTTCTGTGCCGGGAAGTCGCGCGCGCCGCGGACATGCCTGCCGAACAAGCCTACAGCCTGGGTCTGTTGCACGACATCGGCCGCCTCGGGCTGCTGGTGGCATGGCCCGAGGATTACAACCGGATCCTGATGGAGGCGGAGCGCGACAGCTTGTCGCTGCTGGAGCTGGAGAAGCACCGATTCACGATGGATCATTGTGAAGTAGGCCGCCGTCTGGTGGAGCAATGGAAGCTGCCGCCCGATTTCCAGTTGGTGGCAGGCCGTCATCACGACCCTCCCGCAGGCATGAAGGACCTGGATCAAACGGGCATCGCGTATTTTGGCTGCCAGCTGGCCGACGCGCTCGGATATTGGGTGGCGAGGCCCATGAAAGAGAGGTCTCTCGAAGACATTCTGACGGAAATGCCGCGCACCGTTCGGGATCGCTTTCCGGGAGACGCGGACGCACTGAGAGAGCTGATTGAACGTTCGGTATCGGGCGGGCACGAGATTCTGAATCAGTCGCAGCCGGAGTCCATTCAGGTTCCGCGCGTACCGCCGGTCCCGGCGGCGGAGGCAACGCCGGATAGCGAGGACGGAGATGTGGTCGCGGAAGTCGAGTCGAGGCCGATCGTGTGGGATTTTGTCATCGTTCTGGCCAGCGTCCTCACCTTTGTCGCGGTGATTGTTGCGCTGCGCTACTTCCAACACTGAAATCTTCCAACGCTGAAATCAGTGCAGCAGCCTGGCGATCTGCTCGCGGAGCGTGTTCACGGACGTGACGATGCGGTCCGTTTCCACGCCGACGAGGTTGTACTGGTCCTCGATGAGATTGTGCGCGGCGCGCAGGTCGGGGAGATCGCGCGGGACTGGCGTGGAGTGGCGCAGAGCGTCGATCAGGGCGTCCAGCGTCTGTTCGACTTTGTGGGCGAAGTCCTGCGTCGCCGGACCGGCGGGCTCGGGATGCTTCTGATAAAGATCGGATTCGAGCGCCATGGCGGCGCGGACGAAGCTGTGGGAACTGACCAGGATCGCGTGCGCGAGATCCGCGCGTGCGGTTGAGATAACGGGTTCGGAAGAGATGCGGCCGATAAACGCCTCGGCGTTGGCGCGGGCGATGCGGGCGCTCGAGCGCGTGGCGTCGAGATCGGCATCGGCTTTACCGGTCTTGCCGGTGCGGGCGTTCACGACGGCGCGGAAGTAGTTTCGATAGGACTCCAGCAGATTGGCGAGCACGAGAGCGACGCGCGGGTGTTCCCAGGTCGGCCAGAGCCAGTACGCGACCAGCGCCAGCGCCCCGCCGACCAGCGTGTTGATCGCGCGGGCGGCGATCACGGGCCGGGGGTCGACTCCTGTGGTGGCGATCAGCAGGACTACCAGCGAACTGACGGCCATCACGAAAATACCGTAATTGGCGGGGCCGATCCAGCGCAGAATAAACGCGAACACGGCGAGCAGAGCGATATCGCTCGAGACGCCGGCATGCAGGAAATGAAACAGAGCCGTGGCGACGAGCAGTCCGGCGAGCGTGCCCGCGATGCGCAGAATGCCGCGGGTAAAAGTGGCGGTGAAGTCCGGCCTCAACACGATGGCGATCGTCATGGGCAGCCAGTACGAGCGCTGGACGTTCACACTGAGCCCGATGGCTTCACCCACCGCGACGCAGACGGCGAGCCGAATGGCGTGGCGGAAGGTGGTCGATTGAAACGAGAGATTAGCCACGAGGCGTGCGCGCCATCCGGTAAAGCGCAATCGCCACGGCTCTCTCGCCTGACCGGGGGGCGTGCCTCCGGAAAGGCCGGCGGCGGCGCGAAGCTGGCCGGCGAGAGCGTCCAGCTGATGGTGCGCGTCGCGAACGAGGGCGGCAAGGAAGGGCGGGGAAGACTCCCGGTGGTGCTGGTTGAACTGGCGCGCGACGTCGGTGAATTGCCGGGCCGCGCCGATGGGCCTGCCCTGGACGACGCTGCGCCCGATGGATTCGAGAGCGAGAGAGGCGGTGGCCAGAATTCGTTCCAGATCGGCGCAGGCCGCGGCGCCTTCCTCTTCGCGGGCGAGCCGGCGGTGCAGGCGGCGCAGCGTCAGCAGCGACAGGCGAATGCGTTCGGCCTGGTTGAGCAGGAACACATAGCGCTCGGCTTCGGGGCTGTGGTCCTGGGATAGCGAACCGAGGGCATTCTCGGTGCCGATGAGTTGTTCGGCTCCGGGCGGCGGGGACTCCGGGCCGGCGGGCGTGGAGGCCATCTTTGCGAGGGTCTGGTAGAGCGTGGCGACGATCTGACGCTCGGGGCCGTAGTGTTGCAGGGGCCATAGGGCGACTGAGAGAACCGTCTGCAACAAGCCTCCGGCGAACGCAACCAGGGCCGATTCGAATGCCGTCGCGACCGGCATGGGCCGGGCGGCGAAGACAACCAGAGTGACCAGCGTGGTGGTTCCGACATCGGAGGCTTTGGACGCTATCACGCCGACCATGGCGGCGGCGAAAGCCCACAGAGCGGCCGCCAGTATAGTGGTTCCCCTCGCGTGTCCTGCCAGCGAGCCGAGGGTGACCGCGGCGCCCACCAGGAGACACGATATGAACATGGGGGCGAAACGCGCGATGTACGGGTCGTGACTGTCACGGTAGCTGACGTTCAGGGCTCCAATCGCGCCAACCACGCCGGCCGAAGGGTTTCCAAGGGCAGCCCCCACGAGGAGCGGGACGACGATTCCGATCGTATTGCGGATGGCGATGTCCGGCGCGATTTTGGCGGTCTCGAAGCGGGTGACGTTCCGCCAGAGGGGCACTTGACGCAAATGGCCGGAGAGTTGCATCCTTATCGCCAATGGAGTGGACACCGGGCGGGACGAGCGGCGACATCGAAGACCGGCGCGACGACAGCGGCGGCGGAGGGTTTGGAGGAATCCATCTCGGGATCGGCGGTACTATTATCCTCGCCCTGCTGGGCCTGGTCTTCCACCGTAACCTGTTTGACATGATTCCCGGCGGCGCCGGCGCGGCGCCGCAGGCGGTTCACCATGCGGCCAATACCGAGCAGGACCGGCGCGAGCGGCCGGAAGTACAGTTTGTATCCTTCGTGCTCGACGACGTGCAGAAGAACTGGGACCGCATTCTTCCGGCGCAGGAGCACGTACCGTATCATCACGCGAGGCTGGTTCTGTTCCGCAATGCGTATCCTTCGGCGTGCGGAATGGCGCAGACGGCGATCGGGCCGTTCTATTGTCCGGAAGACGAGAAGGTTTACCTGGATCTTGGTTTCTTCAAAGAGCTGAAGGACCGGTTTGGGGCTCCGGGAGAGTTCGCGCAGGCCTATGTGATCGCGCATGAGATCGGCCATCATGTGCAGAAGATTCTGGGGATTGAGCCGCGGGTGCGGCGTTTGCAGCAGCGGGAGCCGGGCGAGAGGAATCCGCTCTCGGTGCGGCTGGAGTTACAGGCGGATTGCTTCGCCGGGATCTGGGGACATTCGACGGAGCAGCGGGGGATCGTCGACCGGGCGGATGTAAATGCGGGTTTGCGCGCGGCGGCGGCGGTGGGCGACGACCGGCTGCAGAGGGCGGCACAGGGCTATGTGAATCCGGAATCGTTTACGCATGGGACCTCGGCGCAGCGGGTGCAATGGTTCCGGCGGGGGCTGGATACCGGGCGGATTTCGGCTTGCAATACGTTCAAATAATTCGCCGTTACAAATGCAGAGTCAGCTTGTCGACCGAGATGTTATCGAAATCGTCGGTGACGCGCACCGAGACGGTGTGTTCGCCAGGCGCGAGGTTTTTCAACGTCAGCGAGTAGTCGAGGGACTGGGAGTCGGATAGACCGGTCACGGGATCGACGACGGTCCAATCGGCCCCGTCGAGCGAGTATTCGGCTTTTTGAATGCGGGCGAGCGCATCCGCGGCGTGCCATCGAATGACGTTGCCCGAAGCGGCGAGATTCGTAATTCGCGGCGGCGTGTTGTCGATGGTGAAGGGATCGCTTTCCTGCTCGGTTGCGAGAGCGTTTTCGGGCGTGTTCGACGGAGCGTCGGAGGCCGTGATGCGAATACGGTAATCGCCGTCGGGGAAAGCCGTCGAATCGAAGGTGAAATACTTGTCGCGGACCTTATCGCGCAGTAACTTCCAGGTTTTCTCTTTTTCGCCGCGGATTTCGACCTTATAAGTCAGAGTATCTCCATTGTCATCGGATGCGGCCCAGCGTACCCCCTGCGCGCCTTTCGACCAGGTCATTGAGGGCGTGGAGTTACTTACGGTTGAATAACTGCGCGGAGAACCGGTCGAACCGATCGGCGGAAGAGTCAGCGTCGCGGGACTCGATGTAAGCGGGGCGACGGGATCCGGAAATTTGTAATTGGGAGGAGTTACTTCGATGGCATCGATTACCGGCTCAACGTTCCGGCGGAGATATGCCGTTTCCACGGCGTCGAGAGTGGGGGAAGCGCCCGCCTTGCCCGCGATGAGGGTGGCCTTCCACTGCACGAAGCGCGCGGAGGGGGCAGAGATGCGTCCGCCATCGGGGGCGGCCACGGGTAGCGACCACGGGCTCCAGTTCTGCTGCGGGCGGTCGAGATTGCCGGAGCGGGCGGAGAGTTCGATCCTGCCGCCGTTGAGATCGCCGGCGGAGGAGAGGCGGCCCCACGTGGAGAATCCGCCCGTGTCGAAGACATCGCTTTCGATGGAACCCTGGGGTACGAGGCCCGGACCTACGCGGAAAACCTTACCGACATTGCCGGTGGCCGCGTAGAGTGCGCCGTCTTTTGCGGGGAGAAGAGCGGTGACCTGGGCGACGGGAAAGTTCACCAGAGTCGAGTAGAGCGTGCGGGTCTCGACGCGATACAGATCGCCCTTGTTCCCGGCGCCGATGAGCAGATGTGCGGTGGGGTCGAGGGCGAGCGCATATACAAGATCGTTGGCGCCGGTCCAGAGTTTCTCCGGAGGCTGTTGGGCGACGATGCGGTAGACATCCGAGCCGCCGGGGATGGTCACCGGAGCGATGGGCGAGGGAGCGGCGCCGATGCCGGAGAGTTGTCCGGGAAGCGGCGGAGCGCTGGACAGTGGAGATGTCAGTGGGAGGTTGATGAGAGGCGCTGCCTTGCTCCCAAGTGCCGCCGCATAGATTTCGTTCTGCGGGCCGATCGCGAGCGCGGTTACTTCGCGTTTCGGCATCTGATAGAGGACGAAGCCTTCGCCTTTGGGCGTTACGCGTATAACGAGCCCGCCCGGTTCGGTGCCGACTATGAGATTTCCCTCGTGATCGAGCGCGAGCGAGCGGGCGTGGGTTTCATCGGACTTGAAGAAAATTTCTCCTTTGCCGTCCGGAGTTACACGATGCACTTCGCCCTGGTCGCCGGTCGCGATGTATAAGTTATCCGCAGCATCGCAGAGCATCGACCATACGTACTTCTGCTTCGGATTGTAGAATTCTTCTGTTTTGCCGCCGGGGCTGACCCGGTAGATCTTTCCGTCGGGCGCGGTGGCGACGTAGATGCGGTCTTTGGAGTCGATGGCGATGGCGTGGATTTCGAGGGCGTCGAATTCGGCGAGTTTTTCGCCTTTGCCGCCGGGAGGGATGCGGAAGAGCCTGGCGCCGGGTCCGCCGGCGGTGTAGAGATTTCCGTGAGAATCCTGGGCGAGCGACCAGAGGTAGGCGGTGGAGGAGTCGAAGACTTCGGTGGTTTTCGGGGCGAGCGAGAGGCGCCCGTCGCTGCGGATGGAAAGGTCTTTGAGATTGCCTTTTTCGAAGGATTGGTAATCGGATTGGATCCAGGAGCGGGTTTCGCCCGCCAGACAGAGGATAGCTCCGGCGGCGAGGAGCAGGATGGTTTTCATTGCTTCACTTACTTTACGGCAGGTTCGCGGACGCGGCGTGATGCCATCCTGCGCTACCTGACCAGGGTAGCTCGCCGCGCTATTTAACGTGGCGTGCCGCGCTACTTAACTACGACGCGAAGGGTGTAACTTCCGTTTACAACATAGTCGAATGCCAGAGACATCTGCTCGCTCGAACTTTCGGGCGAGGTGATCATGGTCTGCGTTGTGGTGCGCCCCGCCTGCATGACATTCAGTATCGAGGAAGGCAGACTGGGCAGCGTTTTGTCTTCGTAATAAGCCGTGGGATTGGACGCGACCAGAGATACGTATAACTTGTTATTGCTTCGCTCCTGGTTCAGCAGAGACACTAACTGCGGCACATCCATGTAACGGTTGATGGATGCGGCCAGCGTCTGCGTGCGGTTGGCCACGCCGGCGTCGCTCAGCAGAATGCGATGCTCGCCTTTGGAGATGCCGGGAGGCAGTTTCAAGGTGAAGTCGCGCTCGATGCGCTCGCCGCGGTAGGGCCGCAGGAAAACCTTGATCGGAATCTCATCGCCGGGACGCACGTTCTCGGCGGGGGTCCACGCGTTTTCGATGGTGGCGACGCGCCGCTCCGGAAGCAGGTCCACGGTCACCGTGGCGTCTTTGAGTTCGGGAATTTTTACGGCGTTGTTATAGAGACGGTAGAACTTTTCTCCCCACCAGTTGGAGAGCAGCGTGGGCACGGGGAAAGGAGCGTCGGTCGTGCTCTGCATGGTATTGAGGTTGAGCTGATTCTTGCCGTCGGCGAAGTTGACAGTCGCGGTGAGCCGGTAAGTGGCTTCGTCGACCAGCTCGTTGATGCCATTGAGCGAGTTCTGCAGCGTCATGGTCATGAGCTGCGGCGTCCACTTCTGCTGTTCAAATACGTTGAAGCGGTAGATTTTCTCGGCACGCACCGAATCGCCGGAATCGCCCGCACTCATGGAGCGTATCTTCACGGTGACGGGGATCATCGGCGCTTCATCGCCGAGCACACCCATGATGCCGCTGTGCCGGTCCTGATGCAGCGCACCCACGATTTCGGTCGCATTGGCAAGCTTGTTTGGCTCGTACTGCGAAGGCAGGATGGTCAGCACTTCCCCCTTGCTCATAGGCATATCAACCGGGCCGATGTTGAAGAACGAATGACCGAAGGCGAGAATGTGTTTGCCGTCGTTGTAGGTCACGGTGCCAAGGCCGGTGACGCTCATGTCGCCGGAGACAAGAACGCCCGCCACGCTTTGTCCGGGTTGCAGCGCGGTCTTCCAGTCGGCGGCCGGTTTGACGGACGTAAGTGCGTTGCCCGCGCCTCCCTGTACCGCGGTCACGCCGAGTTCATCGAAGACCGGGGCAAACTGGTGCAGTACGTTTTCGTTGAATCCCGAAAAAAGCAGCGGCGTGGCGATGGGCGACATCGTCGGGGCGCCGGAGAGCGCGGCTGGTCGTCCGGACTGCGCATCGGCGTCGGGAACATGCGCGGCGAGCGGACGCGTCTTGTCGAACTGATTGATTTCGAGCATGAGCTCGATGGGAGTGATGCCGCAGATCGCGTCCGGCGAGAAGGTGGTCATACGCAGCGCGACCGCGCCGATGAGTTTGCCATCGATATAAACGGGGCTTCCGCTCATGCCGCCGGCGACATTGGTGCGCTGGGCCTTGCCGCCCATCTTGCCGATGATGACGTCCTGGCCGGGTCCCCACATGTTTTTCCATGTGCCGATAATTTCGACCGGCACGGGTTCGGGAGTGTCGCCCTGAAAGACGGTCCACGCGGTGGCCATCATACCGGGCTTGACTTCGCTCGATTTCAGGATTTCGACTTTACCGGCACGAGGAGGTTGAAGAGTAGCCGCGACTGCGGCAAAGGGGGTGATAACCGCGCAGGCCACGAGCGCCGCCGCAGTTCGGGACAGCATTTCTGGTTTTGGCTCCGTTTGAATTCAGTGTAGCGCGAGTTGAAAACTACTTGCCCTTTGCGTCTTCTGAGTACTGCGCCTGCGGAGGATTCAGTTTGATGGCGATGGTTTGTTCCGGCATGTTGAGCTGGAAAACCTGGCCGAAGGTCTGGTAATGCTCGGCGATGATCTGAACGGTGATTTCGCCAAAGGGGATCTCCGGAATGGTCACGTTGCCCATCTGGTTGGTTTTGGTCTCCCAACTCGTGATCATTTTTTTCATCTTGATCGGGTTGAGGCCATGGCGGAAGCGGACGATCACGCTGGCGCGATCAATGGGCTTTCCCGTATCGACCGAATTGACCTGTACCGTGAGCCTCGTTCCCGGGTTGGCCGCCGCAAAAAGAAATGGCGAACAGAGAAGAAGCGCGATGGGCAGAAGTCGGGTCATTGGCTCTATTATGCGATATCGGGAAGCAGGAAACGGCGGGGTTCGCCGGATGCCGCGGCCACGGCTTCGGCCGCGATATAGCCGCTGCGGACCGCGCCTTCCATGGTGGCGGGCCATCCGGAGCGGGTCCAGTCTCCGGCGAGGAAAAAATTGTTCCATTGCGTGGCGGGTCCTGGCCGAAGCTTTTCCATCCCCGGGCTCGCCGAAAATGTGGCACGCACTTCCTTGATCACCTGGGCCTTTTCGAGACGCGCTTCTTTCATTGCCGGAAAAAAATCCGCAAGCTCGCGGAGGACGAGATCGATGATCTCGTTCCGCGGGGTTTCGAGAAGCGTTCGCGACGCGCTGACGACCAGTTGAATGTAGCGGCCTTCGTGCTTGTTGAACATCCATTGAATGGTGCGATCGAGCAGCGTGGCGTGGGGCAGTTTCGTGATGGGGCGATCGAACCAGAGATGGATGCCGGTGATGGGCGAATGCGTGAATGCGTCCCACTCGATGGGCAGATTGACCGCCAGCGGGCGCAGGCGCTCGAATGGCAGGCTGGAGACGTAGAAGTCCGCTTCGACCCGGCCGCGCGCGGTCTCAAGCCCGCATACACACTCGCCTGCGGCGGCGATGGAAGTTACGGCGGCCCGGTGATCCATGCGAACGGCGCCCGTCCGGGCGAGGGATTCTTCGTCATAGAGTTCGCGCAGGGGCACGTCGGGGATGCCCATTTCATAGGAATCGGCGCGCGCGATCATGCCCAGCCAGAAGACCTGGAATCCATGCGCCGCGGCCATGCGATCCAGTTCCTCGTTGACGGCGCTGACCAGCACCTGGCGCCAGTAGCGTTCGATGGCGTTCCGGGTCTGGCGTTTTTCGCGCAGCCAGTCGAGCATGCTGATGCGATCGAGATCGGAGCGGGTGCGGCGCTCGCGCGGAATCGCGCGCATGGCGCGGGCGATGGCGATCTTGTCGGCGAGGTTCAGGAACTGCAGCCTGGCGAACGAACCGAAGAAATGCGCGGGCGCGGGCAGCATGCCGCGCTTGAGAACAGAGGTGCGGCCGCCGGGTTCGATGAAGAAGAACTCACGGTGGAAACGGATCTTGTCCGCGACTCCCAGACGCCGGTAGAGATCGAGCAGATTGACGCAGCAGCGCAGCAGCACGTGCTGGCAGTTATCGATCATTTCGGCGTCTTCGCCGCCCACGGGCCACGAGGTGGCGCGGCCGCCGGGGAAGTTTCGCGCTTCGCAGATGACGACTTCGAAACCGGCGCTGCCGAGAGCTGCGGCCGAGGCGAGTCCGGCGAGGCCTCCTCCAATGACGGCGACTCGCGGCATCAGGAGGCGGGACGATTCAGATAGCGCGCGGCGAAGCTGATAAAGGTCGGCCAGTTCGGCGTGGGCGTGTGTCCGCCGGAGTGCTGGCGGAATGCTATATCGCCATCGATCAGCGCCGTTTCGATGGGCGGAAATTCGCTGGTGCCCAGGTCTTTTTTGCCCAGGAGCTTGTAAACCGGCCCTGCGCCGGCGCCCGCGAGGAACATTCCCTTCGCGTCCACCCAGCCATCGCCGTTGGTCGCTCCCGCGCTGATGAACACGGGGCGAGGCGCGCACAGCGCTACCAGTTCATGGGCATCAACGGGCAGATCGTTCCAGGTGAGAGTGCTGGCGTACTTCAGGAAGTTGCCGGCCATCCAGTGATATTCATTGGTGGCCGCGACATTTTCCACTAATTCGCCCCAATTACGGCGATTCAGTTTCAGGCCGCCTTCCCCCGAGGAACTGACAAACGCGATGGCAAAACGGGAATCATAGGCCATCGCAACGGCGACGCCCTTTCCGTAGCGCGAGTGGCCTTCGAGACCGACGCGTCTGGCGTCGACGGATTTGTCAGTTTCGAAGTAATCGAGCGCGCGGCTGGCGCCCCAGGCCCAGGCACGCAAGGCGCCCCAATCGTCGGGCTTGCGCGGCTCGCCTTTATTTACGAGGCCGATGATTCCTTTGGTAAGGCCGGCGCCGTTGTCGGCCTGAATGCTGGTGGGCGTGATCGAGGCGTAGCCCCAGCCCTTCGCCAAAACCCGCTGCTGCCAGGTGGGACCGGCGGGCGCTGATGATGGTGGAGGGCCGCCGCGTCCGCCACGCGCCGGGCCGAAGTTGTAGCCGAACTCCATGATGACCGGAACGGGTCCGGCCGCGTTCGCGGGCGTTGATAAGGATAGCTGGATATCGACGGTGATCTGCGGGTAAGACGAGTTATCCACGTGACCGACGAGTTGTTTCGTGATCACCGGGACGCCGCCGTTCGTCTCGTTCATGGTTTTGACAAGTTCCCACTTCACCGCGGGAGTCACTTTCGGCACGCGGCCGTAGACTTCGCGATCGAAGTCTTCGACGATCTCGGGGCGCCGCTCATCCCACCACATCTTCGCCGTGGTGACCTTCCTGCCATCCTTCATAACGAGCGGGTCAGGCAGCTTGGGATAAGGGTTAGCTGTCGATTCGTCGTAATTCGCGTAATTCGGCGCCTGGGGGTTACTGCCGTTCGCGCCATTGCGGAGGGCAGTGATGTGCAGAAGATCCATCATCTCCTGCCGGTCCCGCTCGGACGCGATCTGGATCGGATTGGGGCCGGCAGCGGGCTGAGCCGCCTGCCAGGCAACGGCCGACGCGGGGGCGGCCACAAGCGCAAGCACGGCCAGAAGACGCGGCGATTGAGTGTATCGGGATGTCTGCACGAAATTCTCCTCGCGGTCGTTGGTAACGAGGTCCAGCAATGATTATCTCCCTTTGCTCATGATCGCGGCGTGGTGCGACGTTCCGGCATGTAACATCGACTCATGAGCGCCAACCTCGAACTGATCAAGAGTACGTATACCCTCGGGCCGCCGGCTTTGCTGCCCGCGCTCGCGGAGGATGTGGAGTGGACCGAAGCGGCCGGATTTCCCTATGGCGGAACTTACCGCGGGGTAGATGAAATCGCGAAGAATGTGTTCGCGCGTCTCGGCTCGGAATGGGATGGATTCAGGCCGGATGTGGAGAATTTTTACGATGCCGGAGACACGATTATCGCCACCGGCTTTTATCGCGGTACTTACCGGCAGACCAACCGGCCGATGGAAGCGTCATTCGCGCATGTTTTCACGCTGAAGGATGGCAAGATCGTGCGTTTTGTACAGTATGTCGACAGCCGTAAAGTATGGGACGCGATCGAGCCCAGGTAACCTGTGCGCTTTCTTACCTGGTCGTGCAATTGCCTGTAGAGCAGGACAGGAGTACTTACTTATGAAAGCAATCCTTCTTGCATCCTTATTCGGGGCATCGATGATCGTGCCGAGCTATGCACAAACATCCTCGGAATCTTCCCGAACCACTACGACAACCAGCAACGGGCACGAAACCACAACCAACACACAAAGCAGTGCCTCGCAGAGCACCCCTTACGGGACGACGACGGAGAATTCTTCGTCCGCTTCGAAAACCAAACGTAAGCATGGCCGCGTGGTCCACTCGAAGACCACTTCCACCTCGACCACCTCGACGCCGACTCCGTAGCCGAAGGCGGCGTCTACGCCCGCGATTGTCCCGGCCCTTGGCGATAGGTAAACTGTAGGGCGAGAGCTCTATGGTCCTGAATCGATGGATGGCAATCGCGGTGTTGACCGCCGGCTCCGCCGGCGCGCAGACGCAGCTGATCGAGGCGGTAAAGCGCGGTGACGCGGCTACGGTGCGGTCGCTCATCGCACAAAAGGTTGACGTCAATG